>NZ_JBOICG010000382.1:0-20148 GCF_050739995.1 Pseudomonas sp.
GTGTCAGCCAATACATCCAGCGACTGGCAGACTGCATTCGCGAGCAAGCCCGCTCCCACACTGGGGGTGTGGTGTTTGGGCGGTATCAGATCAATTCTTCCACCAGTTGCAGGCAATGACTGAGACCCGGCGACTGGTCATTCACCCGCCGGCTCAGAATGATCGGCGAGGTCGCGGTGGTTTCTACAATCGGTGTGTAACCGATGTCCGCCCGATGCAGCACCTGTACCGAAGCCGGCACCAACGTCACGCCCATGCCCGCGCCGACCAGGCCGATGGCGGTCTGCAATTCATTGGTCCACTGCGTTACCTTGAGGCTCAAACCGTGAGCGTCGAACAGCGCAATCACATGGTCGGCATAGCTGGGGCGCGGGTTGCCGGGGTAGAGCACAACGGGCTCGGCCGCCAATTGGGCAAGGGTTGCGGGCGCGCCGAGCAACGGGTGACCGGCGGGCAGCACAGCCACCAGTCGATCTTCCACCAACACACGTTGGACGATGGCCGGGTCATCGATGCGAATGCGCCCGAAGCCCACATCGATGCGTCCGGCCTTGAGGGCGTCGACCTGCTGCAGGGTGGTCATCTCCGACAACCCCAGCTCCAGTTCCAGCGAATCGTGGTTGCGCAGGCGCCGAATCAATTCCGGCAGTACACCGTACAGGGTCGACGGCGCAAAGCCGATGCCCAGCCAGGTCTTCTCGCCCAGGCCGATGCGCCGCGTGTTGTCGCAGACCGTGTTCAACTGCTCCAGCAGCACATTGGCGTGTTCATAGAAAAAACGCCCGGCGTCAGTCAGCCGCAGTGGCCGGCCGCGTTCCAGCAGAATCACCCCCAGTTCATCCTCCAATTGCTGGATCTGCCGGCTCAGTGGTGGCTGGGCGATGTGCAGGCGAACGGCTGCGCGGGTGAAGTTAAGGGTTTCACCCAGCACTTGGAAATAGCGCAGATGACGCAGTTCCATGTCGGCTCCTTTCATACCTTGAAGGTATCGATTGAGACCAATTCTATATTGGAAGCCCGGAAAATTGCGGAACAGAATCGGCTCAAACCGATAAAGGACCCAACGGGTATAGCCATGCCGATTTGTACCATCGAGTCGATCGAAACGATCATCGTCGACCTGCCCACCATCCGCCCGCACAAGCTGGCGATGCACACCATGCAAAACCAGACCCTGGTGATCATTCGCCTGCGTTGCAGTGATGGCATCGAAGGCATCGGCGAAGCCACCACCATCGGTGGCCTGAGCTACGGCAACGAAAGCCCCGACAGCATCAAGGTCAACATCGACCGCCACTTCGCACCGCTGTTGATTGGCCAGGACGCGGGCAATATCAACGCCGCCATGCAGCGTTTGGAACGCAGCATTCGCGGTAACACCTTTGCCAAGTCCGGTATCGAAAGCGCCTTGCTCGACGCGCTGGGCAAACGCTTGAACCTACCGGTCAGCGAACTGCTCGGCGGGCGTGTGCGTGACGCCTTGCCAGTGGCCTGGACCCTGGCCAGCGGCAATACCGAACAGGACATTGCCGAGGCCGAAAAGATGCTCGACCTGCGCCGCCACCGCATCTTCAAGTTGAAGATCGGTGCCGGTGAGGTGGGCCGCGACCTGACCCATGTGATCGCGATCAAGAAGGCCCTGGGCGAGCGCGCCAGTGTGCGGGTTGATGTCAACCAGGCGTGGGACGAAGCGGTGGCCCTGCGCGCGTGCAAAGTGCTGGGCGATAACGGCATTGACCTGATCGAGCAGCCGATCTCACGTAACAACCGTGGCGGCATGGCGCGGCTTAACCTGTCGAGCCCGGCACCGATCATGGCCGATGAGTCCATCGAGTGTGTCGAAGATGCCTTCAACCTGGCCCGCGAAGGCGCGGCGTCAGTGTTCGCCTTGAAGATCGCCAAGAATGGTGGCCCCCGCGCCGTGTTGCGTACCGCTGCGATTGCCGAAGCGGCAGGCATCGGCCTGTACGGCGGCACCATGCTCGAAGGTGGTATCGGCACCCTGGCCTCGGCCCATGCCTTCCTCACGCTGAACAAGCTGGCGTGGGACACCGAGCTGTTCGGCCCGTTGCTGCTCACCGAAGACATCCTCATCGAACCGCCGGTGTACCGCGATTTCCAGCTGCATGTTTCCCACTTACCGGGCCTGGGCCTGGCCATCGATGAAGAGCGTTTGGCGTTCTTCCGTCGTGACAAACACTAAGAGGCGCCTGCCATGTTGTTCCACGTAAAAATGACCGTGAACCTGCCTTTGGACATGAACCCCGAACGCGCAGCCGCCCTGAAAGCCGACGAGAAAGCCCTGGCGCAGCGCCTGCAACAAGAGGGCAAATGGCGCCACTTGTGGCGTATCGCTGGGCACTACGCCAACTACAGCGTGTTCGATGTCGACAGCGTACAGGCACTGCACGACCTGCTGATGCAGTTGCCGCTATTTCCCTACATGGCCATCGAAGTGAACCCACTGTGTCGTCATCCATCGTCGATCCACGAGGACGACCGCTGAGCCTGTTTTGCACCCAATAACTACAAGATGAGGATTGCACCATGTCCATCCGACTGTCCCAGACTGCCCACGCCCAACAGTTTCTCGAAGAAGCCAGTGGTAACCTCAATGACGGCGGCAACCCGCGTACCAAGGCGCTGATCTACCGCATCCTGCGCGACACCGTGAACATCATCGAAGACCTGGAAGTGACCCCGGAAGAGTTCTGGAAGGCGGTCAATTACCTCAACGAGTTGGGCAAGAACCAGGAAGCCGGTTTGCTGGCGGCAGGGTTGGGCCTGGAGCATTACCTGGACTTGCTGATGGACGCTGCCGATGAAGAGGCGGGCAAGTCCGGCGGCACGCCGCGTACCATCGAAGGCCCGCTGTATGTGGCGGGGGCGCCGCTGAGCAAGTACGAAGCACGGCTGGATGATGGCCAGGACGACGCGGTGCCGTTGTTTATGCGCGGGCAGGTACGCGACACCGATGGCAAGCCGCTGGCGGGGGCGATTGTGGATGTGTGGCAGGCCAATACCGGCGGCACCTATTCGTGGTTCGACCCGGCGCAATCAGCGTTCAACCTGCGTCGGCGCATCGAGACCGATGCCCAGGGCAACTACCGCTTTCGCAGCATCGTGCCGTCCGGCTACGGCTGCCCACCGACCGGGCCGACCCAGCAGTTGCTCGATCAACTGGGGCGGCATGGGCAGCGGCCAGCGCATATTCACTTCTTCATTTCGGCGCCGGGGCATCGGCATTTGACCACGCAGATCAACCTGTCGGATGACCCGTACCTGCATGATGACTTTGCCTATGCCACGCGGGATGAGTTGATTGCCGAGATTCGCTTCAGTGACGATCAACAACTGGCCCGGGAGTTTGGCGTGCAAGGGCGGTTTGCGCAGATTGATTTTGACTTTGAGCTGCAGGTGGCTGCTGCGCCGGTAGAGCAGAAACGCATGCAGCGGGTCCGCGCCCTGGAAGACTAAACGCGGTTAAAGCTGTGGGTTTTGTGGTGTTGCGGTTATTTGCGGATGACCAGATCCAACACCTCATCCCGATCCTTGATCTTCTGCAGCACAATCTCCGAACGTATATCCATCACCCCGGCCGTGCGGTTCAGGTGGTTCACGATAAAGTCCGAAAAGTGCTTGAGGTTGCGCGCCTGCACCCGCAACACATAGTTGCTCGCGCCGGTAATCACATAGGCGCTGGCCACCTCCGGCCAGCCTTGCACCTTCTTGATAAATGTCTCATGCCAGTCCTCCATATCCTGGCGCAACGACAGGTGCACGATGGCCTCCAGCTCGATACCCAGTTGCTCGGCATTCAGCACTGCACGGTAGCCGCTGATGATTCCCTCGCTCTCCAGCAAGCGCAAACGACGCAGGCAGGCGGAGGGTGACAACGCGACTTTTTCCGCCAGTTCCTGGTTGCTGATACGCCCATCCTGTTGCAGGAAATGCAGGAGGCGCAGGTCGGTGGCGTCGAGAATCATGATTAGAATAAATCCACGTGTTTGGGGGTTAAATTCGAATTTCCTACAGCTTAATTAGCCTGTTACCCACCACTTTGCACGAAAATTCTCTAGAACTTCGCTCATTATTTTGTCCATTCTCACTTATAAAAATCAGGACCACCCATGACCACTCGAAGCCACTGCCAAGCCCTCGATGCCCAGGATTCACTCGCCCCGTTGCGACGCCAATTCGCGTTGCCCGAGGGGGTGATCTACCTCGACGGCAACTCTCTCGGGGCGCGTCCGGTGGCGGCGGCTGAACGTGCGCAACAGGTCATCTGCGAGGAGTGGGGCAATGGTTTGATTCGCAGCTGGAACAGCGCCGGTTGGGCCGATTTGTCCCTTCGCCTGGGCAACCGCCTGGCACCGTTGATCGGCGCCCAGGACGGTGAAGTGGCCATCACTGATACCACCTCCATCAACCTGTTCAAGGTGCTCAGTGCCGCGTTGAGCGTGCAGCGCCAACGCCAGCCTGGGCGCAAGGTCATCGTCAGCGAGGCGAGCAACTTCCCCACGGATTTGTATATCGCCGAAGGCCTGGCCGAGTTGCTGCAACAAGGCTATTGCCTGCGGTTGGTCAACAGCCCGGATGAGCTGCCCCAGGCCATCGACCAGGACGTGGCGGTGGTGATGCTCACTCACGTCAACTACAAGACCGGCTACATGTACGACATGCAGGCGCTCACCGCCTTGAGTCATGAGTGCGGTGCGCTGAGCATTTGGGATTTGGCGCATTCGGCGGGCGCGGTGCCTGTCGACCTGCACAAGGCCGGTGCCGATTATGCGATTGGCTGCACCTACAAGTATCTCAATGGCGGGCCGGGTTCCCAGGCGTTCGTGTGGGTCAACCCGACGTTGGTGGATGTGGTGCGTCAGCCGCTGTCGGGTTGGTTCGGGCATAGCCGCCAGTTCGCCATGGAGGCGCAATACGCCCCGAGCAGCGGCATTGCCCGCTACCTGTGCGGCACGCAGCCGATCACCTCGTTGGCCATGGTGGAATGCGGCTTGGAGATTTTCGCCCAGACCGATATGGCCAGCCTGCGCACTAAATCCCTGGCGTTGACCGACCTGTTTATCGCGCTGATTGAAACCCGCTGCGCCGCCCACGGCCTGGTGTTGATCACACCGCGTGAGCACACCAAGCGTGGCAGTCATGTGAGTTTCGAACACCCTGAAGGCTATGCGGTGATCCAGGCGCTGATTGCCCGTGGCGTGATCGGTGACTACCGCGAGCCGCGCATCATGCGTTTTGGTTTTACCCCGCTGTACACCAGCTTCACCGAGGTATGGGACGCAGTGGAAATCCTTGGCGACATCCTCGACAACCACACTTGGGACCAGCCGCAATACAAAGTCCGAAACAGCGTCACCTGAATCAACACAGATCAAAAAATGTGGGAGCGGGCTTGCTCGCGAATGCGCTCTATCAGTCAACCCATCAGTGACTGACACACTGCATTCGCGAGCAAGCCCGCTCCCACAGGAGATCTGCGTCAATATCCAAACTGTGCAATCACAATAATAAAGGGGCACACCACGTGACCACGCCAGACCACGGCTTTGCAGAGATCACCCACCGCGAACTGGGCCTGAGGCGCCAGCTCACTTCCGGCCAGATGAGCATGATCGCTATCGGTGGCGCCATCGGCACCGGGCTATTCATGGGCAGCGCCTATGCCATTGGCTACGCCGGGCCCAGTGTGCTGGTGAGCTATGCCATCGGCGCATTGATCACCTTGCTGTTGATGGGCTGCCTAGCGGAGATGACGGTGGCCCATTCCACTTCGGGCTCGTTTGGTGCCTACGCCGAGTTCTACATCAGCCCGCTGGCCGGGTTTCTGGTGCGTTATGCCTACTGGGCGGCGATTGTGTTGGCGGTCGGGGCCGAGGTCACGGCGGTGGCGATGTACATGAAATACTGGTTCGCCAATGTGCCGGAATGGGTATGGATCGTGTCGTTTTCCAGTGTGCTGATCCTGCTCAACGCCATCAGCGTGAAGACCTTCGGCAACTTCGAATACTGGTTCTCAACGATCAAGATCAGCGCCATTGTCGGCTTCATCATCCTCGCTGTGTACGTGGTTTTCGGTTCCGGCAACCCGGAATACGGCGTGCACAACTACACGGCCCACGACGGATTTTTCCCCCATGGGTTGAGCGGCATGTGGATCGCGGTGATTGTGTCGATCTTCAGCTATTTGAGCGTGGAAATGATCGCGGTGGCCGCGGGTGAAGCGGCCGACCCGGAGCAGGCGGTGAAAAAAGCCTTCCGGGCGACCATCGTGCGGTTGGTGGTGTTTTACCTGCTGACCCTGGCCTTGATGCTCGCCATCGTGCCGTGGAACCAGGCCGGGCAAACCCAGAGCCCGTTCGTCACGGTGATGCAGACCATCGGCATTCCCGGAGCGACCGGCGTGATGAACTTCGTGATCCTGATCGCGGCGTTGTCGGCGATGAACAGTCAGCTCTACATCACCACGCGCATGATGTTCAGCCTGTCGCGCGCCGGTTTTGCACCCAAGTCCATGGGGGCCTTGAGCAAGAGCGGCATTCCGCTGAACGCCTTGCTGTTGTCCAGTTCGGGGATTGCCCTGGCGACCTTGTTGAACGTGGTGTACCCGGAAAGCTCGTTCACCCTGATGATGGCGATCTCGATGTTCGGCGCGATCTTCACCTGGTTCATGATCTTCCTCACGCACCTGTTCTTCCGCCGCTATCGCCAGCGTCATGGTGGGCCGAAGCTGTCGTTCCAGTTGCGGCTGTTTCCTTACAGCACCTTGCTCGGCCTGGTGCTGATGGGGGCGGTGATGATCACCACGTATTTCACCGAGGCGTTCAAGATGACCCTGGTGTTCGGCGTGCCATTTCTGTTGATTCTGTCGGCGGTGTACTACGGGTTCTTTCGCAAGGGCAGGGCCAAGGCTTCGAACAAAGCCTTGGCGTAACCCGGTAGATGATCGAACGACCGCGCGCATAACAACAGCTGTCGGCAGGCCCACGCTTCGCGCAAGGGTTGGGCCTTGAAGCGCTGCGCCGACGGCCAGCGGTCCAGCGCGGCCTGGGGCACGATGCCCAGGCCGGCGCCCCGGGCGACCATGCGCATCACCCCATCAAAGCCTTCGGCGCGGATGCGCGTCTGCAAGCGAAAGCCGGCATGCAGCGCCTGTTCCTCCAGGTACACCGCCAGCGCACTGTCGGCAGTCAGACCGACGAAATCGTATTGCAGGCTGTCGATGAAGCTCACTGTATCGGCCGCCAGGGGGTGATCGAGGGGCAGGATCAACACCAGTGGGTCATCGCGAAACGACAGGGTTTGCAGGCCGTGCGTATCCACGGCATCGGAGATGATTCCAATCTCGGCTGTACCTTGGCGCAGGGCCTGAGTGATGCGCAGGCTCGGCAGCTCCTGCAGGTCGATATCGAGGTTGGGGTGTTCGCGCAAAAAATCCGCCAGCAGTTCCGGCAAGTATTCGCTCAGGGCCGTGGTGTTGCACAGCAGGCGCACTTGGCCTTTGACGCCCTTGGCGTATTCCGCCAGGTCCTGTTGCAGATGCTCGGCTTGTTGCAGCAGCAAGCGGGCATGACGGGCCAGGGCTTTACCCGCTGCGGTGGGCGTGACACCGCGACGGCCGCGCTCAAGGAATTCGATACCCAACGATGCCTCCATCGCCCGGATGCGTGCGCTGGCGGCGGCCAGGGATAAATGGCTGCGTGCCGCGCCTGCGGTGATGTTGCCGGTGTCGAGGATGTGCAGGTAGAGGCGCAGGTCGATCAGGTCAAAGTGCATGGCTGGAACCTTCGGGTGGTTGGACTGGCCTTATCGCGGGCAAGCCCGCTCCCACATTTTGATTGGTGAACACATTCAGTGTGGGAGCTGGCTTGCCTGCGATGGCGATTTCAGCCTAAAGCAAAACAAGAGTCTACCTCAGGATATGGCGAATTTTCGGCCTGATCGAAAAGCGCCACAATCGGCCCATGAATACTTTCCTCGCGTTCTACCAAAATATCGGTCCGGCCCTGACTTTGTTGGTGGTTGGCACTTTTCTGCTGGCCGGCACCGTCAAGGGCGTGATCGGCCTTGGCCTGCCCACGGTGGCGATGGGCATGCTCGGCCTGGCTATGTTGCCGGCGCAGGCTGCGGCGTTGCTGATCATTCCTTCGACGGTCACCAACCTCTGGCAACTGATGTTTGGCGGCCACTTGAGTGACTTGTTCAAGCGCCTGTGGCCGATGCTGCTGCTGATTTTCCTCGGCACCGGGCTGGGTACTCTGTGGCTGGGAATGGACGGCGGGCAGTGGGTAGTGCGTGCGCTGGGGGGCGCGTTGCTGGTGTATGCGTTGAGCGGATTGTTCTTGCCCACGTTCAGGGTCGCACCTGGGACCGAACGTTGGTTGGGGCCGGTGTGTGGGCTGATCACCGGGCTTATCACCTCCGCGACGGGTGTGTTCGTGATCCCTGCGGTGCCGTATCTGCAAGCCCTGGGCTTGAACCGCGATCAACTGGTGCAGGCGCTGGGGCTGTCGTTCACGGTTTCCACGCTGGCATTGGCCACGGGGATGGTCTGGCGCGGTACGTTGGGCGGTGGCGAAATCAATGCGTCGCTGTTGGCCATGCTGCCTGCATTGCTAGGGATGTGGCTCGGCCAGGTGTTACGCCGGCGCATCAGCGCGGTGCTGTTCAAGCGCGTATTTTTTATCGGCATGGCGCTGCTGGGAGGGCATTTGCTGATTGGCGGTTGAACCGCTCGGTGTAAGCTGCGCTGATCCGATAGAGAGGACAGCCTGTGAAAGCCCGATCCGATGAGCTACAAACCTTCGTCAGTGTGATTGAGTGCGGCTCGATTTCCGCTGCGGCGGAGCAGGTCGGGCAGACGCCATCGGCAGTCAGCCGCACCTTGTCGCGCCTGGAGGCCAAGCTCGACACCACGCTGATCAACCGCACCACACGGCGCATGGACTTGACCGAAGAGGGCAAGTACTTCTTCGAACAGGCCAAGGTGATCCTGGCGCAAATGGATGAATTGGAAGAGCGCCTGTCGTCACGCCAGAAAAACCCCGCCGGGCGGCTGCGCATCAATGCTGCCGTGCCGTTCATGCTGCACGGGATCGTGCCGTACATCGCTGAATTTCGCAGCCTCTATCCGGACATCCAACTGGAGCTGAACAGCGATGACTTGATCATCGACCTGCTGGAGCAGAGCACTGATATTGCCATCCGCATTGGGGCGTTGGCCGACTCAACCCTGCATGCGCGCTCGCTGGGCTGGTCGCCGCTGCACATCCTGGCTAGCCCCGCCTACCTCAAGCAGCACGGCACGCCGAGCACCGTGGCGGAGTTGGCGGATCACACCTTGCTGGGGTTCACCCAGACCGAAACCCTCAACCACTGGCCGCTGCGTCATGTGGAAGGCGACCGCTGGCTGATCCAGCCGCGCATTGCCGCCTCCAGCGGTGAAACCCTGCGGCACCTGGCGCTGGAAGGGCAGGGCATTTGCTGCCTGTCGAACTTCATGACCATCGACGACATCAACGCCGGACGCTTGGTGCCGGTGCTGGAGGCGTTCAACAGCGGCTACCGCCAACCGATCAACGCGGTGTTTTATCGCAACTCGCAATTGGCCTTGCGCATCCAGTGTTTCCTGGACTTTATCCAGGCCAAGCTGGCACGGTACGCCGCTGATTCGTGACTTGTACGCAAGAGTGAATTGGGCAGCAGGGACTTATTCGACAGGGCGTGGGCGCTGATACTGGACCCATCACTTACCCCGTCAGGAGAACACTCCATGAACGTATTCGTTACCGGCGCTGCAGGTTTTATCGGTGGTTCCATTGCGACCGGCCTGGTCAAGGCCGGTCACGCTGTCACCGGCCTGGTGCGCAGCGCCGAACAGGCTGCTGAAATGACAGCCCTGGGCATCACCCCGGTGATCGGCACCCTTGACGATGCCGCCCTCTTGACCGCGCAGGCCCAGCAAGCCGATGCGGTGATCAACGCCGCCAGCAGCGACCATCGTGCCGCGGTAGAAACCTTGCTCGCCGCCTTGAAAGGCTCGAACAAGCCCTTCCTGCACACCAGCGGTTCGAGCATCGTCGGTGATGCGTCGGGCGGCAAGGCCAGCGATGTCATCTATTTTGAAGACAACCTGCCGGAGCCGACGGTGGATAAGGCCGCACGCGTGGCCATCGATAACTTGATCCTGGCGGCTGCCCGAGAGGGCGTGAATTCGGCCGTGATCTGCAACACCTTGATCTACGGCCACAGCCTCGGCGTGAAGCGTGACAGCGTGCAATTGCCGCGTTTGCTCAAGCAAGCGCGCAAGAGTGGGGTGGTGCGCCATGTGGGGCCGGGGCAGAACATCTGGTCCAACGTGCATATTGAAGACGTGGTGGCGCTGTACCTGCTGGCACTGACCAAGAACGTGCCCGGTACTTTCTACTTTGTGGAGAGCAGCGAAGCGGCATTTGTCGACATGACCACCGCCATTGCCGAAGCCCTGAAGCTGGGCAAGCCACAGGATTGGCCATTGGCCGAGGCTGAGGCCGAGTGGGGTTATGAAATGGCCAACTACGGCCTGGGCTCCAACAGCCGCGTGCGCGGCAAGCATGCCCGTGAGCTGCTGGGTTGGGCGCCGAAGCGTGCGTCGGTGGTGGAGTGGATTCGTCACGAAATGGTTTGATGTTCGCTTGATACCGCGTTGCTGTCTTCGCGAGCAAGCCCGCTCCCACACTGACTGCATTCCAACAATAGAATTGGGGTCAGCCGTAGAAGTGTGGGCGATCAGGGAGGCTGACTTTCACAATCTGCTCACTGCCCTGCGCCTCGATACACGCGTCCGCCGCCACCGCCGCCGCAAACCCATCCCACGCCGATGGCCCGCCCACTTGGCCGGCACGCACGCTATCAATGAAGGCCTGCAACTCCACGTCGTAGGCACCGATGAACCGGTCCTTCCAGTCCATCAAGATCGCATTCGACAGTTTCGCGCCACTGCGCAGCTGCACCTGGGACGGCTCCGGCAGCTTGGCGATGCCGGTCTCCCCCACCACTTCGCACTGGATGTCGTAGCCGTACTGGCAGTTCACAAAGACTTCCACATCAATGCGGGTGCCCTTGGCGGTTTCCAGCAGTACGATCTGCGGATCACGCAAATGGGCCAGTGCTTTGCTGGACTTACGCGGGAACACCACCTGCACTGACACGTAGTCGTCGTTGAGCAGCCAGCGCAACACATCCAGCTCATGGATCAACGTGTCGGTGATCGCCATGTCGGTCTTGTAGTTCTGCCCCACCGTCGGGTTGCGGTGCGCGCAGTGCAGCATCAACGGCTCGCCGATCTGGCCACTGTCGATCACCGCCTTGAGGGCGCGATAGCCTTCGTCATACGGACGCATGAAGCCCACTTGCACCAGGCGCTTGCCGTAGGCCACTTCGGCGTCGACGATTTTGCGGCAGCCTGCGGCCGTCACCGCCAGGGGTTTCTCGCAAAACACCGGCTTGCCGGCGGCGATGGCGGCCAGCACGAATTCTTCGTGGCTCGGCCCCCAGGACGTCACCAGCACCGCCTCCACCTGCGGCGAGGCAATCAGCGCACGCCCGTCCGGGTACACCTCGGCGTCCAACTTCAAATCCGCCACCACCTTGGCCGCTTGCTCAAGGTTGATGTCGGTGACGGCCACCACCTGGCTGTTGAGCAAGGTCTGGCTACAACGACGAATATGGTCCCGGCCGATGGCGCCCGTACCGATCACACCTAGCTTCAACGACATACATTCACCCCTCTTGTTATTAGTACTGCCGGGCCTTGGCCAGCTGTTCATTGAGTTTTTTCGCCGCCGCATTCGTGCGTTCGCTGGTGGACACCTGTGCCACGCCCACTCGCCACCACGACAGGTAGCCGTGGACCATGGTCTTGGGCAGCACCTTGATGTCGATCAACGTCGAGACAGTCTGCGTGCGCGCATCGGCCAGGGCCGCTTCCAGTTGCTCCACCGTGCTCACCTTGTAGGTCTTGCAGCCATACGCCGCCGCACTCATGGCGAAGTCCACCGGCACCAGCCCGCCGTCGAGCTTGCCGCTCTCGGGGTTGCGGAAGCGGAATTCAGTGCCGAAACTGTCCATGCCATTGCCGATCTGCAGGTTATTGATGCAACCGAAGGCCATGTTGTCGAGCAGCACCACATTGATCTTGCGCCGCTCCTGGATCGAGGTGGCCAGTTCCGAATGCAGCATCATGTACGAGCCATCGCCGACCAGGGCATAGACCTCCTTGCCTGGCTCTGCCAGCTTCACCCCCAAGGCCGCATTGATCTCGTAACCCATGCACGAATAGCCGTACTCGACGTGGTACGTGTTGACACCCTTGCTGCGCCAGGCGCGCTGCAAGTCGCCGGGCAGGCTGCCGGCGGCGGCGACGATGATCGCGTCGTCAGCCAGGGCCTGGTTCAGCACGCCCAGTACACGGCTTTGGGTCAGGCATGAACCGGTCAGCTCGATAAATTCGCGCAGCACCGCGCGGTCCAGGTGGTCATCGACCTCGGGCACGAAGCCATCGCCGTCATATTCCACGTGATGTACGCGGTCCACTTCCGCGTCCAGTTGCGCCTTGGCGTCGCGGATCTGCTCGCCCCAGCCCGAGCGGTAATCGCCCAAGGCGTCGGCCAATGCGTCCAGAGCCACTTGCGCATCGGCCAGTACCTGCACGCCATCCAGTTTCAAGGCATCGCACGGGCTGATATTGAGGTTGAGGAACTTCACCTCGGGGTGCTTGAACAGCGATTTCGACGAGGTGGTGAAGTCGGTGTAGCGGGTGCCGATGCCGATGATCAGGTCTGCCTCGGGCGCCAGCAGGTTGGCCGCCAGGCAGCCGGTTTCACCAATGCCACCGACGTTCAGCGGATGACTGGAGATCACCGCGCTCTTGCCCGCCTGGGTTTCGGCGAAAGGAATATCAAAGCGCTCGGAAAAGGCTTGCAGCGCGGCATTCGCGCCGGAGTACTTCACGCCGCCGCCGCAGATGATCAGCGGTTTGCGCTTGCCCCGGAACGCGGCCAAGGCATCGCCGATCATCGCGGCAGTGGCCGGGCGGCGCTCGATGCGGTGCACACGTTTTTGCAGGAAATAATCGGGATAGTCCCAGGCTTCAGCCTGCACATCTTGCGGTAGCGCCAGGGTCACGGCGCCAGTCTCCGCGGGATCAGTCAATACGCGCATGGCGTGGATCGCCGCCGTCATCAACTGCTCGGGGCGGTTGATGCGGTCCCAGTACTTGCTCACGGAACGGAAGGCGTCGTTGGTGCTGATGCTCAGGTCATGGAACTGCTCGATCTGTTGCAGCACCGGGTCGGGCTGGCGGCTGGCGTAGACATCGCCAGGCAACAACAGCAACGGGATACGGTTGGCGGTGGCCGTCGCAGCGGCGGTCAGCATATTCGCCGCGCCCGGCCCCACGGACGCCGTGCACGCGTAGATCTTGCGCCGCAGGTGCTGCTTGGCGAAACCGATGGCGGCGTGGGCCATGCCTTGCTCATTACGGCCCTGGTGTACCACCAGGTCACCGCTGTCCTGCTCCAGGGCCTGGCCCAGGCCCAGCACATTGCCGTGACCGAAAATCGTGAACACTCCGGCGACAAACTTGCTCTGTACGCCATCGACTTCGATGTATTGGTTATCCAGGAACTTCACCAGGGCCTGGGCCATGGTCAGTCGGGTGGTGGTCATGTCACGCCCCTTAAAGGTCCAGCAGCCAGCTGTGCTGCGGGTCGTTATGGAAATGCCAGGCACGCTTCGGGCCGGCCATCACATTCAGGTAGTAGGACTCATAGCCATACGGCACGCTGACCGGGTGATACCCCTTGGGCACCACCACCAGGTCGCTGTTTTCCACGGCCATGGCCTGGTCGATGCTGCGGTCGTCGGTGTAGACGCGCTGGAACACGAAGCCCTGGGGCGGATTGACCTGGTGGTAGTAGGTTTCTTCAAGGAAGCTCTGGTGCGGCAGGTCGTCGGTGTCGTGCTTGTGCGGCGGGTAGCTCGACGAATGCCCGGACGGCGTGCGCACTTCCACCACTAGCAGGGAATGGGCCGGCTCGCTGTCGGGCAGGATGTCGCACACATAACGGGTATTGGCGCCTTTGCCGCGTACGCTGCGCTTGCAGTTTTCCGGGCGGATCAGACGTGGTGCGTAGCCTTCGGCACCGGGCGCGGCGCACACGGCGATCTGTACATCGCTCAAGGCGGTGATCTGGGCCGTGGTGCCAGGCGGCAGGTAGGCGGCGAAGGGTGACTTGTCTTCGAATACCGACTGGCGATCACCGAGGTTCTGCCAGTTGAAGCCCTCGCCTTCGATGTTCACCCGACCGCTGAGCAGCACCAGGCACAGCTCTTTATCCCCGGCGCTGACCGGCAGGGTTTCACCCAGGCTCAGGCGGTAAGCGGAAAAACCCACATACTCCAGGCGCCCGGCTTCCAGGGCCACCATGGTTTGTCCACGTTTGCTGCTTTTGACCAGCAAGCTCATCACTCAAGTCCTCTCGTTGAGAAGCGCGCGCAAGGTGTCATAACCCTTTTTGGCGTAGATATAGCTCGGCGCCACGGCAGGGTCCTGCTCGGCTTCCACCACCAGCCAGCCCTCGTATTGCGCAGCCAGCAGGACGTCGAGCAATTCCGCGAAATCGATATCACCGTCGCCGGGCACGGTGAAGGTGCCGTTGACGATGCAATCGGGGAAGCTCCACATCTGGTTGCGCGCCAGTTGCACCACCGGCTTGCGCACGTCCTTGAAATGCACGTGGCAGACGCGCCCGATATGTTTGCGCAGCACCTCGATCGGTTCGCCGCCGCCCATGTAGCAGTGGCCGGAGTCGAACAGCAGGCCGACTTCAGGGCCGGTGCGGCTCATCAACTGGTCGATGTCTTCAGGAGACTCAACGTAGGCGCCCATGTGATGGTGGTAGGCCAACCGCACGCCCTGGGACAGGGTGAAGCGAGCCAGTTCGGTGAGTTTGTCCGCGTATTCCTGCCAAGCCTGTTCGCTGTGAAAACGCGGACGTTCGATCAGGCGGATGCGCGAACCCTGGATCGAGTCGGCGACTTCGCCATACACCAGCACCTTGGCGCCATTGTGCTTGAGCAGCTCGACATGACCGGCAATAGCCTCGATTTCTTCCGCCACCGAGCGCCGCGCCAAGCGGCTGGAATACCAGCCGGAGACCAGAGCCAGGTCATAGGGGCGCAATACATCGCCGACGCCCTTGGCGTCCTTGGGGAATTTGCCGTTGAGCTCAAAACCTTCGTAGCCGATTTCCTTGCCTTCGCTGAGGGCCGTGCTCAAGGGCGTTTCACCGCCCAGTGCCGGCAGGTCGTCGTTGCTCCAGGAGATCGGGTTGATGCCAATTCGAATTGCGGGCATGGCTGCACCTTTTATTTTTTTCAGATATCACTGAAATCTGCTTTATGTGGGAGGGGGCTTGCTCCCGATAGCGGTTAATCAGGCAAAACCTCTATAACTGAACCACCGCCATCGGGGGCAAGCCCCCTCCCACATTTGATTGCATTGCACATTTGGAATTGTGATCAGGTTCGGGAACTGCGCCAGGCATTGATGAGCTGTTCGAACGTGTGCTGCACCTGCTGAATCAGGGTCTCGTCATCAATCTCCCCCGCCAGCCACGCACGGCTCGGCTCCTGGAAGATCGTACGGCCTACGGCAAAACCACGGCAGGTGGTGCTGTGGCGAGCTTGCTGGAAGCCATCAGCCAGGCACTCGGCTGAAGCATTCAGGCCCAGCAACACCACGCCACGGCAGTATGGGTCGCGCTCCTGGATCAGTTCGTCGAGCTTTTTCCAATCCTCGGCCGACTGCGCCTCGATCTTCCACCACGCCGGGTAGATGCCCAGGTTGTACAGGCGCTTGAGGCTGCGATAGAGCACATCCGGGTAGGTGGATGGATGATCCTTGGGTGGGATGACCTCCAGCAACAACTCATGGCCACTGACCAGGGACGCCTCGTACACCGCCTTGAGTTGTGCCTCCTGCTCCAGGCGCAGCAACGGCTCGTCGTCCGGGTGGAATTGCACCAGGCACTTGATGATCTGCTCCTGGGGCCAGGCAATCAGGTTGCTGCCGACCGAACGCCCATGTTCGAACGCCAACGGCCGCGAGTTCTGTACTTCCACCGGGCGCGCGATCCACCAGCCGCGACCGCTGGCGGTGTTGAGCGCGTCCTGGCCGAAACGTTGGTCGGCCAGCAGTCCTACATCGGCGTCGACACCCTGCTCGCCAAGTTTCTGTTCCACCCGCTCGATAGCCTGGATAAACAGCTGCTTGATGTCGCTGATGCGCAACGGGTCTTGCCCGCCCTTTTGCGCGAGGTCCACCAACTGCCAGCGATGGTCGAAGGCAAACACGAACAACTGCTTCCAGGCCTTGCGCGGCACGCTGACACGGTGCAGGCGCTGCAGGGTCACGTCCTGATCCGGCCGCGTGATGGGCACCGGGCTGTTGAACAGGTAATCCAGTTCGGCCGGCGTCGGCATTGCCGGAGCACAGGCGTGGCGCGACACCACCAAGCCGCCGCAGGCATTGGCCAACTGGCTGCAACGTTCATCGCTGGCATCGTTCAGCCAACCGCTGAGGAAGCCGGACATGAACGCATCACCGGCGCCGAGCACATTGAGGACTTCAACCCGTACGCCGGGGTAGATCGCGCCGTCTTCCAAACGTGCGGGGATGGCGCCATGGATCACTGTGCAACCTTGCGGGCCGAGCTTGACCACCAGGGTTGCCGGGGTCAATTCACGCACGGTGCGCAGTGCGACCAGCAGATCTTCACTGCCACCGGCGATCAAAAACTCTTCTTCGGTGCCGACGATCAGGTCGAAACGCGGCAGGATTTTCTGCACGTGTTGGCTGACATTCTGGTCGGCGACAAACCGCGTTTCACCGTCCGCCTTGCCCGCCAGGCCCCACAGCACCGGGCGGTAGTCGATGTCCAGCACGCGCTTGACGTTGTGCTTGGCGGCATAGTCCAGGGCCTGGAGGCTGGCCTTGTACACACCCTCCGTGGAGAAATGCGTGCCGGTGATCAGCAGGGCTTTGCTGGAGGCGATAAAGGCCTCGCTGATGTCTTCGGCGCGCAGGGCCATGTCAGCGCAGTTTTCGCGGTAGAACACCAGGGGGAAGGTTTCACGGTCCTTGAGGCCCAACAGCACCAACGCGGTGAGGCGTTCGGGGTCGACCTTGATGCCGCTGACATCGCAGCCTTCACGCGCCAGGGATTCGAGCAGGAAACGCCCCATGTGGTCATCCCCGACCCGACTCAACATCGCCGACCTGAGCCCCAGCCGAGCGGTGCCGAAAGCGATATTGGCGGAGGACCCACCGAGGTACTTGGCGAAGCTGGACACGTCCTCAAGCCGCGCACCTACTTGCTGTGCGTAGAGGTCGACGCCCAGGCGCCCGAGGCAAATCAGATCCAATTGACGCCCACTGGCAAAACGAGTCTGGCCCATGCTGGCTCCTGTTATTTTTATCAGCCTGCGTTGTGCCGCCGTGGGGGCGGCAAACGCTCTTGGTGGGAGCAGACTAGAACGTCCGGCGACGGCAATCAATATTTATTCCATAATTATTTTTAGTGGAATATTTTTTCCAATACGCTGGCATAATGGCACGCCAGCCGCCGTGCATCGTTTCAGCAGGCCACGCGGGCCGTGATGCCGGGGTATTTTTTTGCGCCTACCCTGTAGACTTGCGCCACCCATCAGCGCAACAGACGAAAACGCCAGAAGGATTGCCCATGTCCCGCACCGATCCCGAGACCACCCTGGAAGCCACGATCCCCAGCCCTCCGGTCAATGCCGAACGCCTGTTGCAGCTGATCACCGACGAATACGAAAGCCTGCCACGCCAGCTCAAACGCATCGCCAGCTACATGAGCCAGCAGAGCGACCGGATCATGGTCGACCGCATCAGCGACATCGCCCGCGAATGCGAAGTGCACCCTTCGGCCATCGTGCGCTTTTCCCAGCGCTTCGGTTTCAGTGGTTTCAGTGAGATGCAGGCGTTGTTTCGCGAGGCCTACACCCACAAGACCACGCCGGTGCAGAACTACCAGCAGCGTATCCGCAGCATGATCGCCAACAAGTCGCAGAAAGCCAGCGGCGGCGACCTGGCGCGCGAATGCGTCAACGCCACACTGTCCGGCATCGAGCGCCTGGGGTTGGAACTGGATGACGCGGCGTTCGAGAAAGCCGTGGACCTGGTGGTCAATGCCGACAATATCTACGTGGTCGGCGTGCGCCGTTCTTTTGCAGTGGCGGATTACCTTGTCTACAACCTGCAGCACACCAACAAGCGCATTCACCTGGTCTCCGGCCTCGGCGGCAGCTACCGCGAACAGATGCGCAGCGTGCGTGCCAACGACCTGGTGATCGCCATCAGCTTCACGCCCTACGGCAAAGAGACCCAACACTGCCTGCGCATCGCCCAGCACCACCAGGCCAAGACCCTGATCATCACCGACAGCAACCTGTCGCCCCTGGCCAAGCGGGCGAACGCGGTGCTGCTGGTGAATGAGGGCTCTTCGTTTGCCTTCCGCTCGTTGAGCGCCACCTTGTGCCTGTGCCAGGCGTTGTTCATCGCCGTGGCCTACCGCCTGGAACTGAAGGTGGACGAAATCCATGAGCAGGTCGGGTTCGACGACTGATCTTGGGCCTCTGAAGATCCCCTCCCACATTTTTGATCAGTGTTTGGCTTTAGGACGGCGCATCAGGTAGTACGCCGCAGGGATGACGAACAGCGACAGCAACGGCGCCGTCAGCATCCCGCCGATCATCGGCGCGGCAATCCGGCTCATGACCTCACTGCCGGTGCCAGTGCCCAGTAGGATCGGCAACAACCCGGCGATGATCACCGCCACCGTCATCGCCTTGGGCCGCACCCGCAGCACCGCGCCTTCGGTGATGGCAGCCAGCAGGTTACCGTCCCTGCGCTCGGCCCAGGCGTTTTTCAGGTAGAGCAGCATGATCACGCCGAACTCCGCCGACACCCCCGCCAACGCGATAAACCCCACGCCTGTGGCCACCGACAGGTTGAAGCCCAATCCGTAGAGCAACCACACACCTCCGGTCAGTGCGAACGGCAACGTCGCCAGAATCAACAACGCCTCCTCCACCCGGCGAAAGGTCAGGTACAGCAGCACAAAAATGATCAGCAGCGTGGCCGGCACCACCAGCTTCAATCTCTCATTGGCACGCTCCAGGAACTCGAACTGCCCCGAGTAACTGAGGCTCATGCCCGGTTGCAAGTGCACTTGCTGGCTGATCGCCGCACGCAGGTCCTTGACCACCGACGCCAAGTCACGGTCACGCACGTCGATATACACCCAACCGGAAGGCCGTGCGTTCTCACTCTTGAGCATCGGCGGACCATCGTTGACCTGGATCTTGGCGACCGTGCCAAGCGTGATCTGGCTGCCCTTCGGCGTGTACACCGGCAGGTTGCGCAGTGCCGCCACCGAGTCGCGCCACTCCTTGGGATAACGCAGGCTGATGGGGAAACGCGCCAAGCCTTCCACGGTTTCGCCGATGGTTTCACCGCCCACCGCTCCGGACACGATGGCCTGTACATCGGTTATGTTCAGCCCGTACTGCGCAGCGGCGGCACGGTCGATGTCCACGTCGATATAGCGCCCGCCGGTCAAGCGTTCAGCCAACGCCGAACTCACCCCCGGCACTGTCTTGGCAACTTTCTCCACGGCCTGGGTCACGGCGTCGATCTGCATCAGGCTGGTCCCTGCGACCTTCACCCCAATCGGGCTCTTGACCCCAGTGGCCAGCATGTCGATACGGTTGCGGATCGGAGGAATCCAGATGTTGGTCAGGCCCGGCACCTGCACCACACGGTCCAGCTCCTTGACCAACTTGTCGGGGGTCATGCCGGGGCGCCATTGGTCCTTGGGCTTGAACTCGATGGTGGTCTCGAACATCTCCAGCGGTGCCGGGTCGGTGGCGGTTTCAGCGCGGCCTGCCTTACCGAACACATGGGCGACTTCGGGCACGCTCTTGATCAGGCGATCGGTGCGTTGCAGCAGTTCGCCCGCCGTTTGCGTCGACAAACCTGGTAATGCCGAAGGCATGTACAAC
>NZ_JBOICG010000383.1:0-6594 GCF_050739995.1 Pseudomonas sp.
GGGTTCTACAGGGCGAATTGCGCGAAGTTCACGCCTGCACCCGCCGGCCTCACATCCTTCAAGAACGAATCCTTGTCCGCGCTCAGCTCCAGGGTAATCTCCGGCTTGCGCTTGCCCGCATTGCGCACCACCAGTCCTTCGAGCTTCTCGCGAAGGAATACCGTCGGCACCTTCAGGTGCAGCAACTGGTCGGTCTCGGCGTTGTGCATCAACAGATGAATCCACTCGTACTGGCCCACGGCAATACGGCCCACCGGCAGGTCGAACCACCAGATGTTGCGCTTGCGGTCCAGGTCGGTGAAGTGGCAGTTGTTGACGCCGAGTACGGCACCGCCCAGTTCGGTGTTTCTGCGGGCGATAGCCTGTGCTTTATTGAGTTTCATAACCTTCCTACGGGATCTGTTATTCAGCGTTATAGCCTGAATGTGCGGGGCATTCTCGTGGGTTGGCTGTAAAACATAAAGCCAAACCTGCGGCTTTCGATGAAATGCGTGCCGAAAAATAATTGAAACTCCGCCGAACGGCCTCGGGTCAATCTCTAGGTAACGACCAAAACCCTTGATTGTTCTTAGGAGAAATACCATGGGCAGCACAGCGGATAAGGCAAAAGGTTTGAAAGACGAAGGCATTGGCAACATCAAGCAAGGCATCGGCAAAGTCACCGGCAACGACAAACTGCGCGCTGAAGGCGTGGTGCAGGAAAAGAAAGGCCAAGTCGAAAAAGCGATCGGCGACACTAAGGACGCGGTCAAGAAAGCGACCAAATAAGCTCGCAGTCTTGCTGTCTGACGGCCATCCACGGATGGCCGTTTTTATGTCACATGCAGTGAATAAAGTTTCGAAATTGTTTCAAGGTCGCGAAATGGGCTACCTTGATGTAGAAAACGGCCCCTGAGTCGCCCCCGAACTCAATCTTTTGCGGCGAAAGGAGACGCTATGATTTTTCCGGTACTCGATGGTCTCAAACTGCACAAAGTGCTGGTGCGCACCGTCAAGGAATTCCTCGATGACGAAATGCCCACCTACGCCTCGGCACTGGCCTACCAGATGCTGTTCTCCCTGTTTCCCTTCCTGCTGTTCCTGATTGCCCTGATCGGTTTCCTGCACTTGCCGGACTTTTTCACTTGGCTGCGCATGCAGTCGGAGTTGGTGCTGCCGCCCCAGGCCCTGGAGCAGGTCAACCCGGTGATCGACCAGTTGCAGCAATCCAAGGGTGGCCTGCTTTCAGTGGGTATCGTGATTGCCTTGTGGACCGCCTCCGCTGGCGTACGCCTGATGATGAGCGCGATGAATGCGGCCTACGACGTGGTCGAAGGTCGGCCGATCTGGAAGCGCTTCCCGCTGTCGGTTTTCTACACCGTCGGCATCGCCGGCATGTTGCTTGCCGCTGCCGCGTTGATGGTGCTGGGCCCGCAAGTGATGGAGTGGCTCGCCGGGCAGATCGGCATGGAAGAATTCGTAGTCACCCTGTGGACGATCCTGCGTTGGCCGTTGATCGTGATTTTGCTGATGTTCGCCGTGGCCCTCATGTACTACGTGATGCCTGACGTGGAGCAGAAATTCCGTTTCATCACCCCAGGCTCTGTGCTGGCCGTGGTGGTATGGATCGTCGCCTCTCTGGGCTTCGGCTACTACGTGAAAACCTTCGCCGATTACAACGCGATGTATGGCAGTATCGGTGCGATCATCGTCCTGCTCCTGTACTTCTACATTTCTGCCGCCGTGCTGCTGCTGGGCGCGGAGATGAATGCCGTGATCGAACACATGTCGGCCGAAGGCAAGGACCCAGGGAAAAAGGCGTTCGGTGAACACACGGACACGGATGAAAAACAGCATGTCTCAGGCCTAGGCCGGGACCACTCCAAACCCACTGCCGACGAAGTCTGATCGATGATCCGTGAAATCCTGAAAATGGGCGACGAGCGCCTGCTGCGTATCGCGCCACCGGTCCCACCGGAAATGTTCGACAGCCCTGAGCTGTGGCAATTGATCGATGACATGTTCCAGACCATGGAGCACGTCGGCGGTGTCGGCCTGGCCGCACCGCAGATCGGTGTCGACCTGCAATTGGTGATCTTTGGTTTCGAGGCCAGTGAGCGCTACCCGGACGCGCCTCCGGTACCGCAGACCATCCTGATCAACCCGCTGATCACGCCGCTCAGTCCGGTGCTGGAAGAGGGTTACGAAGGCTGCCTGTCCGTGCCCGGCATGCGCGGTGCGGTGAACCGTTACCAGCAGATTCGCTACGAGGGTTTCGACCCCAAGGGTGAGCCGATTGTGCGGGTTGCCGACGGCTTCCATGCGCGGGTGGTGCAGCACGAATGCGATCACCTGATTGGCCGGTTATACCCGTCGCGAATTACCGACTTCAGCAAGTTCGGGTTTATCGAAGTGATGTTTCCCGACATGGACCCGACAGCCGACGAATAACTGTCAGGCACACTGAGATCCAAATGTGGGAGGGGGCAAGCCCCCTCCCACATTGAGTCCATGTTCAGCTTTGGTTATTTGGCCGGTTTGACGAACCGCAACGTCATCCGATCCGACTCCCCAATCGCCAGGTACTTGGCCTTATCCAGCTCGCCCAGTTTCAACGTCGGCGGCAAGGTCCACACGCCACCGGGGTAATCCTTGGTGTCCTTCGGGTTGGCATTCACTTCACTTTGCCCAGCCAGTTGGAACCCGGCATCCGTCGCCAGCTTTACCACCTGCGCAGTGGTCAGGTAACCACTGTCCTTGATCGCCTCCAGGTCTGCTCCGTCCTTGGCCCGGTGATCCTCCACACCCAATACACCACCCGGTTTCAACACGGTGTAGAACGCGCTGAAGGTTGCTGCGGCCGTATCGGCCGCTACCCAGTTATGCACATTGCGAAAAGTCAGCACGGCGTCGGCCGAGGCCGGTTTGCCGAAGATCGGTGCCTTGGGGTTGAACTCCACCACTTCGGCCTTGGCGTAGCGCGCCGGGTCAGCCGCGAATTTCTTTTTCAGGTTTTCTTCGGACGTGCGCGCATAGGCACTGCTGGTGGCGGCTTGCACGGCAGCGATGTAATGCCCGTGATCCTTGAGCAATGGCGCCAGCACTTCGCTGTACCAACCACCGCCGGGGGTGATTTCGATCACGCGTTGCTGGGCGCTCAAGCCAAAGAACTCCAGGGTCTGCTGCGGATGGCGATAACCATCGCGCGCGCTGTTGGCCGGGGCGCGCCAGCTGCCAGCGAGTACGCTTTGGTACTGCTTGGCGCTGATCGGCGCGTCGGCGGCCTGGCTGAAGGTGGGGAGCAGGAGGGCGGTAAGGGACAGCACTGCAAACGTCGTTTTCATGATCATCCGATAAGTGGGCCACTGTGCCGTCGAGGCTAGCATGGGCCCATGCTCGGCTGATCACACATTATGCGAGGTCGACCTCACCAAACGATCTAAGCCCATGGCGATCATTGGCTTGTTGCGCTTGTAGCGCACCAGTCGTTCGCTGAGGGATTGGGGCAGCACCGTGTCTTGGGTGAACCCCATGCGTTGATACAACGCTTCCAGATCCGGATGGCACAGCAGCCACACCGTGCCGTCCACTGAAGCCACCGCCTGAAGAATCAAGCGTGCCGCCAACCCTTTGCCTCGATAGGCCGGGGCCACAAACACTCCGGTCAACCACTGTCCACCGATCACCGGGGTCAAACACAGGCCACCTACAATCTCGCCGTCTCGGGCCACCCACAAATGCCCGCCCTTGAGCGCCTTCATCGACGAATCATGGCTGCGGTAAAACTTGTTCAGCAGCGGCCATAGAGGCTCTGCCAGCAGATCGATGGTCAACTCGGGCATAGTGTTCAGGCAACGTAATCAAGGGGCGAAGATTATAAGCGCCTTCTGTAGCGCAATAGGTGTTATACCCAGTGCTACATCCCCTACATGTGGAGTACGCATCATGGCCAAAGGTATGGATTCAAAGAAAGCGGCGAAGAAAAAACCGGCAAAGACTGCCGATGAAAAACGCGCCGACAAGAAAGCCAAAAAATCCGAAACCGGGGTGTTCGGCCATTAAGTTCCAAGCTTAGAACCAAACGATCTGCAAGATTTTCCGGCCTCAATGCACAGAGCAGGAAACACCTGCTCTGAGCTGCCAATGGCCAACTATCTTGATCTGACCCAACGCCGGGAAATCGAAGCCCTGGTCCAATGTTTTACTGCAAGAACCGAGTGGCCGACCTGGCTGCTGTTGATCGGCGTGTATGCCGGCTGGTTCGCCGTGATACTCGGCAGCCACTGGCTGGGCCTGTGGTTGAGCACACTGCTGCTGGTCCCCCTGGTGACGTTGTGGCTGTCGGTGCAACACGAGCTGCTCCACGGCCATCCCACCCGTTCCCCGTTGATCAACAAGCTGCTCGGCTATGCACCGTTTGCCGTGTGGTATCCCTACACGCTGTATCGCGACAGCCACCTGTTGCACCACAACGATGAAGACCTGACGCTGCCCGGTGTCGACCCGGAAAGCCGCTACCTGAACCAGCACCAATGGGACAACAGCTCGCTGTTCGAGCGTGGTGTGCATTGGCTGACCAAAACCGTGCTTGGCCGTTTCCTGCTGGCGGCACCGCTGGCGATAGGGCGACTGTCTCGCCATGAGTTCCAACGCCTGCCCCAGGTGTGGCCGATGTGGCTGGCCCATAGCGCCGTCACCCTGCTGATGTTGACCTTCATCGCCCACTACAGCGCGCTGCCGGTGTGGCACTACCTGCTGCTGGTCACCGCGCCGGCCTTGTCGCTGGCTTCGATCCGTTCCTACTATGAGCACCGCCCGCATCTGCAACCGGAACAGCGCACCGTACTCAATGAAGCGTCCTGGCCCTGGACCTGGCTGTTCCTCAACAACAACCTGCACCTGGTGCACCATGACTTGCCCAAGTTGCCTTGGTATTTGCTGCCCCAGGTCTACCGCGCCCGGCGCGAGCAATGGGTGGCGCGCAGCGGTGGTTTCCTGGTGCAGGGGTACGGCCAGTTGATCAGCCGCCACGGCCTCAAGGCCATCGACAGCCCCCGGCATCCTTTCGCTTGAGAGACGACCATGAGTGATCACTACGCGGAGCTGCTGATGTACGTCGCGCCCGCCGCCGTGCAACAGGCCAATCAACAATGGCTGATACGCATCCTTGAGCGCTTGGGCTTGAGCCGCCGAAATGCCGACCACCTCGATCTGCACAGCCTGTGGCTGGCACCCGAACTGCTCGTGAGCCAAACCTGCGGCTACCCGCTGATGACCCAGCTGCGCGGCCAGGTGCGTGTGATTGGCCGCCCACGCTACGAACTCCCCTATAGCAGCCATGGCGACCATTGCAGCCTGTTGCTCACCCGCGACGACAACCCGCGCACCACCCTGGCGGACTTTCACAACAGCCGCGGCGTGATCAACGGCCACGACTCCAACAGCGGCATGAACCTGCTGCGCGAACGTCTGGCGCCGTTGCAGCGCGACGGCCGCTTCTTCGCCAGCGTCGACATCAGCGGTGCCCACCGTGAAAGCCTGCGCTGGTTGCGCGAAGGCCGAGCGGACCTGGCCGCGATCGACAGCGTCACCTACGACTACCTGGCCCGCTTCGCCCCGCAGGAAGTGGCCGGGCTGCGTATCGTCACCCAGAGTGCGCCGAGCCCGACCTTGCCCTACATCGGTCCTTCGACCTTGAGTGACGAACGCATCACACAGATACGGGAGGCGATGAACCTGGCATTGCGGGACTTGCCGCAAGTGGTTGAAACGCTGGGTATCCAGGCCGTCCTGCCCGCCAGCGAAGACGACTACCAAGTGCTTTTGCGCTATCAGCAGGAAGCCGCCGATGCCGGTTATTCAAAGCTTCAATAAGGTTATATAAAAATGCATTTTAAATATTATTAAAGAATAAGAAGCCTTGCTAGGATCGCTCCACCGGAACACCGGACATAACGCGCAACCTACTCAAATGGAGCCACTATGTCCGGCGCCGACACTTCTCACAGCGATTACGTGGGCGGATTGTTCCGCAGTCATTACGACTGGCTGTGCAGCCGCCTGCACCGCCATCTCGACTCCCGTGCACACGCCGAAGACATCGCTGCCGACACCTTTGTCCAACTGCTGGGCGCGCCGGGCGTGGTGCCGATCCGCCAACCCCGTGCCTTGCTCACCACCATTGCCCAGCGCCTGATGTATCAACTGTGGCGCCGCCGTGACCTGGAACGTGCCTACCTCGACGCCCTGGACTACGACGAAGCGTGCAGCACGCCGTCCCCCGAAGACCTGGCGCAAATGATCGAAGCCTTGCAAACCATCGACCAGTTACTCGACGGCTTGCCGGCCAAGGTCAAGGCGACCTTCCTGTTGTCCCAACTCAATGGCCTGACCTATCCGGAGATCGCCGCCGAACTGGGGATTTCCCAGCGTTCGGTCAGCGACTACATGGCCCGTGCCTTCAACAGCCGCCTGCGCCAGACCCCGGGCCAGCAATACAGCTACCTGTCACCGACCGCGCCGGAAGGGGCGTTCTATTACACGCGGCTCAGTTATGACTTTTAACAAAACTTGAACAGCGCACCGATCCCATGTGGGAGCTGGCTTGTGTGGGAG
>NZ_JBOICG010000384.1:0-6609 GCF_050739995.1 Pseudomonas sp.
AACTGAAGGATATCCACTTGGTTCATGACTTGGATGAGGCCGGCGAGGAGATGGTCTTGGCGGATCAATCGCAGCTGACGCGTGCTTTGTTCAACGTGCTGGAGAACGCGATCAAATACAGCCCGTCCGGGACTACGGTGACGTTAAGCCTAAGCAGAGCCGACGAATGGCTGGAATGTCGAATCAGCGATCAGGGCTCGGGTATTGCCCATGAGGACCTTCCCGACTTGTTTGGGCAGTACCGGCGTTTTGCGTCGGCCCAAGGCAGTGAAGGACTGGGGTTGGGGCTGACAATGGTCAAGACGGTAGTGGATCGCCATGGCGGACGTATTGAGTGTGAGAGTGAAGTAGGGAAAGGCACCACGTTCAGCCTGCAATTGCCATTGTGGACCGAGTGAGTTGGCAGCTCTTTTTCTTGTGCATAAAAAACCGGCTGCTAGAGCCGGTTTTTTAATGCAGGAAAAACTTATGCACCTTTTTCGCTGTTTTATGAGTTTGAGAAATATGAAATTAAATCAGCTACTTACAAATTAAAAATGTCCATTCGCCAACAAACCGTACACAGGTTATCCACAGAACATTAAATTGCCGCCGAATCAATTTCGGCCGACAGCGGAGGCAGCGAACCCATAGCCCGCTGTTGTGCCTCGTTCCACGCGGCGGCGCGGTCATTGAGTGCGGCAATGGCGCGTGGTCCCTCGCCTTCAGCGTACATCGGCTCGCCAATCACCACCGTGATGGTGCCTTCGCGCTTGGCCCAACCGGTTTTCGGCCAGAATTTGCCGGCGTTATGGGCAATCGGCAAGACCGGCAAGTTGGCGTTGACCGCCAACGCGGTACCACCGCGTGAGAACTTGCCTACGGTGCCGTAGGGCACGCGAGTACCTTCCGGGAAGATCAGCACCCAGACGCCGTCCTTGAGCAGCTCATCGCCCTTCTTGGCCACGTGCTTGAGTGCGGCCTTGGGATTGTCACGGTCGATGGCGATCGGCCGCAGCATGGCCATGGCCCAGCCAAAGAATGGCACGTAGAGCAGCTCACGCTTGAGCACCTGGCTCAACGGCGAAAAGTAAGCCGACAGGAAGAACGTTTCCCAGGTGCTCTGGTGGTTCGACAGAATCACGCAGGGCTGGTCGGGGACGTTTTCAGCGCCCTTGACCTCGAAACGGATGTTCAGGAACACCTTGGTCAGCCACAACGCGCAGCGGCACCAATAGACGTTGATAAAGCGATAGCGCGCCTTGAACGGCAGGAACGGCGCAATAAAAAAGCTCAGGGTGCACCAGAGAAACGAACTGGTGCCCAGCAGCAGGTAAAAGAAAAAGGTTCTGATGGCCTGCAAGATCGACATGGCGGCATTTACCGTTGCGGGACACGGCCCGCCTGTTAAAAGCGCACTCCCGAACAGTCCTTGGTCAGGAAGTCGAGGGCGGCTAGTTGTTGATAAGTTCTGCGGCAACCGCCGCCAGATCGTCAAAAATCAAAGTGCCTACCGGCAGGTTTTTCGCCTGGGTCTTTTCGCCTTTTCCGGTCTTAACCAAAACTGGCTGAGAGTCGACGGCTTTGGCCGCCTCCAGGTCACCGAGGCTGTCCCCGACGAACCATAGCCCAGCCAAGGGCACCTTGTAATGTTCTGCAATGGTTTTCAACATGCCAGGCTTGGGTTTGCGGCAATCGCAGCCCTCGTCCGGCCCGTGGGGACAGTACACCACCAGCCCCACCTCGCCGCCCTGCTCGGCCACCAACGTGCGCAAGCGCGCGTGCATGGCGTCCAGGGTGGCGATGTCGTAGTAACCGCGGGCGATGCCGGACTGGTTGGTGGCGATGGCCACCGTCCAGCCGGCTTTGCTCAACTGCGCGATGGCCTCGATCGAACCGGGCAGTGGAATCCACTCCTCCACCGACTTGATGTAAGCGTCGGAGTCGTAATTGATCACTCCGTCCCGATCGAGAATCAGCAGTTTCAACATGATCAGCCCAATACGGAAATGTCAGCGATGTCGATGAACAGACCGCGCAGACGTGCCAGCATGGCGTAGCGGTTTTTCCGCACACCGGCGTCTTCGGCATTGATCATCACGGCTTCGAAGAACGCATCCACTGGCTCGCGCAAGCTGGCCAGGCATGCCAGTGCTTCGGCATAGTTGCGTTCGGCGAGCAGCGGTTTCACTGCGTTTTCCGCTTTGGCGATAGCCGAGTTCAGCGAGAACTCCTTGGCATCGGCAAACAGGCCTGGGTCGACTTTGGCATTGCCGAGGTTGTCGGCCTTGCTCAGCAGGTTCGACACACGCTTGTTCACAGCGGCCAGGGCTTCGGCTTCCGGCAACTTGCGGAACGCTTGTACGGCTTGTACGCGTTGGTCGAAGTCCAGCGCTGAACCCGGTTGCAGGGCACGTACCGACAGGTAGACGGAAACGTCCACGCCTTCGTCTTCGTAACGTGCACGCAGACGGTCGAACACAAACTCCAGCACTTGCTCGGCCAAGCCTGCTTGCTTGACCTTGCCACCGAACTGGCCAACCGCGAACACCACGGCCTGGGTCAGGTCGAGGTCCAGCTTCTTGTCGATCAGGATACGCAGCACGCCCAAGGCCGCACGACGCAACGCATACGGGTCTTTGCTGCCGGTTGGCAGCATGCCGATACCGAAGATACCAACGAGCGTGTCCAGCTTGTCGGCGATAGCCACGGCTGCACCGGTCAAGGTGGTTGGCAGCTCAGCGCCAGCACCGCGCGGCATGTACTGCTCGTTCAGCGCCAGGGCAACATCGTCCGGCTCGCCGTCGTTGAGGGCGTAGTAGTAGCCGGCAACGCCTTGCATTTCCGGGAACTCGCCGACCATTTCAGTGGCCAGGTCGCACTTGGACAGCAAGCCCGCACGCGCAGCCCAGGCAGCATCACCACCAATGCGTGGCGCAATGTAGGCGGCCAGCTTGGAAACGCGTACGGCCTTGTCGTAGACGCTGCCGAGCTTCTCTTGGAACACCACGTTCTGCAGGCGCAGGTTGAAGTCTTCCAGCTTTTGCTTCTTGTCTTGCTTGAAGAAGAACTCGGCGTCGGTCAGGCGCGGGCGCACGACTTTCTCGTTACCGGCGATGATCTGTTGCGGGTCCTTGCTCTCGATGTTGGCCACGGTGATAAAGCGCGGCAGCAGCTTGCCGTCAACATCCAGCAGGCAGAAATACTTCTGGTTGTCCTGCATGGTGGTGATCAGGGCTTCTTGCGGCACGTCGAGGAAACGCTCTTCGAACGAGCACACCAGCGGCACCGGCCATTCAACCAGGGCGGTCACTTCGTCCAGCAGGCTTGGCGGCACGATGGCGGTGCCTTCCTGCAGGCGGGCCAGCTCTTCGGTGCGCTTGCTGATCAGCTCGCGACGCTCGTTGGCGTCGGCCAGTACATAGGCGGCACGCAGGTCGTTGAGGTAGTTGGCCGGGGAAGTGATGCGCACGCTTTCCGGATGGTGGAAGCGATGACCACGGGAGTCACGGCCAGCCTTCTGGGCGAGGATGGTGCAATCGATGACTTGGTCACCGAGCAGCATCACCAGCCACTGGGTCGGACGTACGAATTCTTCTTTGCGTGCACCCCAGCGCATGCGCTTCGGGATCGGCAGGTCGTTCAGGGAATCTTCGACGATGGTCGGCAGCAGGCTGGCGGTCGGCTTGCCGGTGATGACCTGGCTGAACCGCAGTTTCGGGCCGCTCTGGTCGATCTCGCTCAGCTCGACGCCGCATTTCTTGGCAAAACCAAGGGCGGCTTGGGTCGGGTTGCCTTCGGCGTCGAAAGCGGCCTGGCGTGGCGGGCCGTCGAGGTTGATGCTGCGGTCCGGCTGCTGGGTTTCCAGCGCGGTCAGCAACACGGCCAGGCGGCGTGGCGCGGCGTAGACTTTCTTCGCAGCGAATTTCAGGCCGGCACTGTGCAGGCCCTTTTCGATACCGGCCAGGAATGCGTCGGCCAGGGTATTGAGTGCCTTGGGTGGCAGCTCTTCGGTGCCCAGTTCAACCAGGAAATCTTGAGCACTCATTGTGCAGCCTCCAGCTTAGCCAACACTTCATCACGCAGGTCCGGGGTTGCCATCGGGAAGCCCAGCTTGGCGCGAGCCAGCAGGTAGGCTTGGGCGACGGAACGCGCCAGGGTGCGTACACGCAGGATGTATTGCTGGCGCGCGGTTACCGAGATGGCACGGCGGGCGTCCAGCAGGTTGAAGGTATGGGAGGCCTTCAACACCATTTCATAGCTTGGCAACGGCAGCGGCTGGTCGAGTTCGATCAGGCGCTTGGCTTCGCTTTCATAGAAGTCGAACAGTTCGAACAGCTTGTCGACGTTGGCGTGTTCGAAGTTGTAGGTGGATTGCTCCACTTCGTTCTGGTGGAACACATCGCCGTAGGTCACTTTGCCGAACGGGCCGTCAGCCCACACCAGGTCGTAGACCGAGTCCACGCCTTGCAGGTACATGGCCAGGCGCTCAAGGCCGTAGGTGATCTCGCCAGTCACCGGGTAGCACTCGATACCGCCCGCTTGCTGGAAGTAAGTGAACTGCGTCACTTCCATGCCATTGAGCCAGACTTCCCAGCCCAGGCCCCAGGCGCCCAGGGTCGGCGATTCCCAGTTGTCTTCGACAAAACGGATGTCGTGGACCAACGGGTCCAGGCCGACATGCTTGAGCGAGCCCAGGTACAGTTCCTGGAAGTTGTCCGGGTTCGGCTTCAATACCACCTGGAACTGGTAGTAGTGCTGCAGACGGTTCGGGTTTTCGCCGTAGCGGCCGTCAGTCGGGCGACGACTGGGCTGCACATAAGCGGCGTTCCAGGTTTCCGGGCCAATGGCCCGCAGGAATGTTGCGGTGTGGAAAGTGCCGGCGCCTACTTCCATATCGTAGGGCTGAAGTACCACACAACCTTGCTCGGCCCAGTATTGCTGGAGGGCGAGGATCAAGTCTTGGAAGGTACGCACGGCTGGCGTAGGCTGGCTCACGAAATTCACCTGTTACTTGGGCTGCGATTTAAAGAGCGGGAGTATACCCGATTCGGCCCCGCCACCACTCCCTGGAGCCTTATGCCACGCTGCTTTTGGTGTTCTGAAGATCCGCTGTACATGGCTTATCACGATCAGGAGTGGGGAACGCCGCTGCGCGATGCGCAGGGCTTGTTCGAGTTGCTTTTGCTCGAAGGGTTCCAGGCGGGCCTGTCCTGGATCACTGTTTTACGCAAACGCGAGCATTATCGAAAGGTCTTGTTTGGCTTTGATGCGCAACGGTTGGCGACGCTGACCGATGCTGAAATCGAAGCCTTGATGCTCGATCCGGGTATCGTGCGCAATCGCCTGAAGCTCAACGCCACCCGCCGCAATGCCGCTGCCTGGCTGGCTCTCGAAGATCCGGTGGGTCTGCTCTGGTCGTTCGTTGGCGGCGTGCCCAAGGTCAATCATTTCAAGGACCGCAGCGAAGTACCGGCGATTACCCCGGAAGCTGAGGCTATGAGCAAAGCCCTGAAAAAAGCCGGTTTCACTTTCGTCGGGCCGACCATTTGCTACGCCTTCATGCAGGCCAGCGGCATGGTCATGGACCACACCCAAGACTGCGACCGTTACGCGGACTTGGCCAACGCCGGTTAGAATGCCCGCTTTGCGCACCACACACGATCAGGAGTGACCTGTGGAAAAGTTTAAAGGCGCCTTGCTGGTAGGCGCTCTCCGGTTGTTCGCCCTGCTGCCCTGGCGCGCTGTCCAGGCCGTCGGCACGGCGATTGGCTGGATCATGTGGAAAACCCCCAACCGTTCCCGCGACACGGTGCGGATCAACCTCTCCAAGTGCTTCCCGGACATGGACCCTGCGGCCCGCGAGCGCCTCGTCGGGCAGAGCCTGATGGACATCGGCAAGTCCCTCACCGAAAGCGCCTGCGCCTGGATCTGGCCGGCCCAGCGTTCCATCGACCTGGTGCGTGAAGTCGAAGGCCTGGAAGTGCTGCACGAAGCCCTGGCCTCGGGTAAAGGCGTGGTCGGCATCACCAGCCACCTGGGTAACTGGGAAGTGTTGAACCACTTCTATTGCAGCCAGTGCAAACCGATCATTTTCTACCGCCCACCCAAGCTCAAGGCAGTGGATGAGTTGCTGCGCAAACAGCGCGTGCAGTTGGGCAATCGCGTGGCGGCGTCCACCAAGGAAGGCATTCTCAGTGTGATCAAGGAAGTGCGCAAAGGTGGCCAGGTGGGGATTCCCGCCGACCCTGAGCCGGCAGAATCCGCCGGGATTTTTGTGCCGTTCTTCGCTACCCAGGCGCTTACCAGCAAGTTCGTGCCGAACATGCTCGCGGGCCACAAGGCGGTGGGCGTGTTCCTGCATGCGCTGCGACTGCCGGACGGTTCGGGTTACAAGGTGATCCTGGAAGCAGCACCGGAAGACATGTACAGCACCGACACCGCCACGTCCTGCGCGGCGATGAGTAAGGTGGTGGAGCGCTATGTCGGCGCCTACCCGAGCCAGTACATGTGGAGCATGAAGCGCTTCAAGAAGCGTCCGCCGGGAGAGGCGCGGTGGTACTGATTTACTGCTGACCTCCAGGCCCATGGAGATCAACGGTGGGAGCTGGCTTGCCTGCGATGCGGGCA
>NZ_JBOICG010000385.1:0-23695 GCF_050739995.1 Pseudomonas sp.
GCGTATAGGGGGCCGCCACCGGCAGGCCGAGCTTGTAGCGCAGCACCTCGAAGGTCAGGTTGGCGCTGGCCGGGGCCTGGCGCCAGGTGGACAGGCCGACGTCGCGATTGTCGTAGCGGATCACCCGGAAGCCCTGCTGACACAGGGCAACCACCACTTCATCCGGCCAGTGGATCAACTGACCACCCAGGCCCATCACCAACAGCAACGCCGGGTCGGACGCACGACCGATACTCTGGTAGGCGATGCTCACCTTTTCCAGGTCGACCGTTTGGGTCGGGACATTGACATCACATCGAGAAGCCGCAAAAGACGGCAGGCCGAACAACAGAGCGGCCAATAGAAAAAACACGCGCATGAAAAACACCGAAACGCAGAACCCCAGTAGAGCGCGAGTCTGATGAAGTTTGTTCAAGCGCGCTGCCACAGTTTCGTGACAGTTTGATGAAGAGTGCCCAGCGGTCATGGTAGACCTGCTTATCGACAAGCCTCTGCAACATGAGACAAACTCACGCCATTCCGATTCGCCACAAATTATCTTCATGGAGAGCCCGTGCTCGAAATCCGCCATCTCAAGACCCTGCACGCCCTGCGCGAAGCCGACAGCCTGGTGGAAGCCGCCGAGCGCCTGCACCTGACGCAGTCGGCGCTGTCCCACCAGTTCAAGGAGCTGGAGGAACGCCTGGGCATGCCGCTGTTCGTGCGCAAGACCAAGCCGCTGCGCTTCACCAGCGCCGGCCTGCGCCTGCTGCAACTGGCCGACGCCACCCTGCCCTTGCTGCGCGGTGCCGAGCGTGACATTGCCCGCCTGGCCGGGGGCACCGCCGGGCGCTTGCATATGGCGATCGAGTGCCACAGCTGCTTCCAGTGGCTGATGCCGACCATCGACCAATTCCGCGATGCCTGGCCGGAAGTCGAGCTGGACCTGGCCTCGGGCTTCGCCTTCGCCCCGCTGCCGGCCCTGGCCCGTGGCGATCTGGACCTGGTGGTGACTTCAGATCCGCTGGAGCTACCAGGCATCACCTATGTTCCGCTGTTCACCTACGAAGCCATGCTGGCGGTGGCCAACCAACATACACTGGCGAACAAGTCGTACATCGTGCCGGAAGACCTGCTCAGCGAAACCCTGATCACCTACCCCGTGGAACGCGACCGCCTGGACATCTTCACCCGTTTCCTCGAACCCGCCGACATCGAACCGGCCCAGGTACGCACCTCGGAACTGACGGTGATGATGATGCAATTGGTGGCCAGCGGCCGGGGCGTCTGCGGCATGCCCCACTGGGCGTTGCATGAGTACAGCTCGCGGGGGTACGTGAAGGCCAAGCGCCTGGGCGAGAAAGGCTTGTTTGCGACGCTGTATGCAGGGATTCGTGCCGACATGCTGGACGCGCCGTATATGCGCGACTTTTTGCTGACAGCCAAGGACACGTCGTTTTCCACACTGGATGGGGTCAGCGCGGTTCGCTGAGCAACACACAGTAAAACCGTGGGATATCACTGGCCTTTCAGTTCACGCCACATGTGGATTTTGTCGAAATACTCGATGCCCACCCGCACCGCCAACGGTTCCAGGCCGTATTGGATAAACCCGCACCGCTGGTACAACGCAAAGGCGGCATCGTTACCGGCGGTGACGGTCAATTGAATCACTTTGAGACCGGGCTGGCGGCGTGCTTCATCGAGCGCCGCTTCCACCAGTTGGCGGCCAAGCCCTTTCTGCTGGTGCGCTTCGGTCACGTACATGCCGAACAAGGTCACTTTGTGCCGAGCCTTCTCACGGTGCTCAAAGGCCAGGCCGACAATCCCGGCCAGTTCGTCGCCGTCGAACCCACCCAGCAGCCGATCCAACGGGCTGTCCACACGCTTTTCCCACCAGCTCAATGGCATCGCTGCACGCTCGGCCACGCTGGACGTGAACGCCTGCGGATAAGCGCCGTATGCCTCAAGCATCAAGGCGCGATACGCCTCGGCGTCGCCGGCCCCCAGCGTGCGGATGATCATGCCGTCAGCGATTCGCGATAAAACGGCAGGATCAGGTCGCGAGTCAATGGCGCCAAGTGCAGGCCGCCGTCGCCCATGGGATCGATCCAACGCACTTCCTCGATTTCCGCCGCCGGCATCACGGCCACATCGATATGCACCTGGAACAGCTCGGCGTGCACGGTGAAGCCCGGCTCGTTGGCGGCCGGAGCCGAGAAGTTGCCGAGGTAAATAGCCTGGCTGGGGTCGATGCGCAGATTGAGTTCTTCGTGCAGCTCGCGGGCCAGGGCTTCGGCAGGTTGCTCACCGGCGTCGATTTTGCCGCCCGGTTGCATGAACGCCTGGGTGCCGCGCTTGCGCACCAGCAAGGTCTGGCCATCGCGACCGATCAGGAGGGCGGCGGCAATACGAATAGTAGAGGGCATGAACGATCTTCCTTGGCGGCAAAGGGCGCAAGGATCACATGACCCGCAGGGGCGCCGCAATCCAATGTGGGAGCTGGCTTGCCAGCTCCCACATTTAGACCGTGTTCAGTCTGCGGTCACAGCGGCGTCTTTGATAAATACGCTGTATTTCGCACCTTCCATCGCTTCGAACGCAATGAGCTTGTCCACCAATGGCAGGTTCAGCACTTTGCCGGCGTTGAGCAGCAACATGCCGTTATCGGCATTGAGATTGCGCGCCAGGACCATACCGGCTTCCAGCTCTCGGGTGGAAAGGACTTTGACGGTGGGATCGCCCAGGGTTACATCGCTGAGGAATGTGGCACAGGCTCGCACAAAATCTTCAACCAGCGCTGGATCGTACAGGCGCCCGGCGTACTTGCGGATATAGAGCAGCGCTTCGTCGCTGTTCAAATGCCGCTCAAGGATCAAGCCTTTCTGCAATTCGATGAAGTCTACCGCCAGCTTCAGCAGGCGCGAACCGAACGGAATCGCCCCTTCCTTGAGATGGTCGGGGAAGCCCGTGCCGTCCCAGCGTTCCTGATGGTGGCGAATGATCCGCGCGGCATCCTTCATCGGCTCCAGGGTCATCAACAGCGATTCACTTTGCGCCGGGTACTCGCGATACAACGCGCGGTCGGTGCTGTGTAGCTTGTCCGACGGAGCAATCATCATACTGTCGCTCCAGCTCAGCTTGCCGATGTTGTACAGCGCGGCGGCCATGGTCAGGTCGCGGGTACTGGCTTCATCCATGGTCTGGGTAGCGCAGTACACCCGGATCAGTTCGATCAAGGCTCGATTGGTCTGCTTGTCCTTGGGCAGGCGCAAGTTGGCCAGCAGCGAGAACACTTCAGTGCCGGTCACATAGCTGCGCTTGAGCTCGTCGTAAGCCAGGTCGAGCATGTCGGCAGTCTGTTGCAACTCGGAAGTACGCGCCGCCACCCGTTTTTCCAGTGTGCTGTTGAGCACCTTGAGCTGCTCGTTCTGCTCGCGGGTCAGGCGTTCCAGGCGCTGATGTTCGAGGGATTGGCTCAGGACCAACTGCAACTCGTCATCATTCCAGGGTTTGCTGATGTAGCGGTGAATCTGGCCTTCGTTGATCGCCTTGATGATCGTTGTCACGTCCGCATACCCCGTCAGCAGGATGCGGCTGGTGGCGGGGTACAAACGGTGTACCTCGGCCAAGAGTTGCGCACCGTCCATTCCGGGCATACGCGCATCGCTCATTACCAGGTCGACGGACCGGGTTGCCAGGATGTCCAGGGCCTGGGCGCCGCTACCGGCCAGTAACACTTCATAGGGCTGGGTGCGCAACAAGCGGCGCAGGCTGTTGAGGATCGATTCTTCGTCGTCAACCAGCAGAATGGCGGGCTTCGTAGCGAGTTGTTCATCCATGGAGACTCTGCCTTCAAATCAAACAAAGTTGAGCTAAATTGAACCCTTATGTCGTACCTGGCTCCTTCGCTTGTAGGCAAGGCCGACATACGTTGCAGGTTATCTTGAAGGAACCGGGTTGATTTGACGCCAATTGGCCGTCGATATCAAGGGAGCTCGGCTATGCTGTCACTACAGGTTCACGCCCCGCTCAGCGAGGGAACCAGGGAAGGAAACCTTATGCCATCGAGCCTTTTACTGCTGCGGAGCGCGCCATGAACCCAGACTCCGGACGGGCTAACCGCCGCATTCTGATCGTCGATGACACCGCCTCGATCCACGAAGACTTTCGCAAGATCCTGTGCGCCGAGACACACGACGAACAGTCCCTGGACAGCCTCGAGGAAACCTTGTTTGGCTCGCCCGCGCCAGTACGCCAGGCCTTTGTGCTGGACTCGGCCTATCAAGGTCAGGAAGCCCTTGAGCTGGTGAACAAAGCCCTGGCGCGACAATCCCCCTACGCCATGGTGTTTATCGACATGCGCATGCCGCCAGGCTGGGATGGCCTGCAAACCATCGAACAGCTGTGGAATGTCGATCCCAACCTGCAGATCGCCTTGTGCACCGCCTATTCCGACTACTCCTTCGAGGCCATCGAAGCGCGGTTGAAGTACAACGACCAACTGCTGATCCTGAAAAAGCCCTTCGACCACCTGGAAATCCGCCAGATGGCCAGCGCCCTTACCTGGAAGTGGCAACTGGCCCAGGACGTCGCGCTTAAAGTGATCGACCTGGAGCGTACCGTCGAAGAACGCGTCCAGGAATTGCTCAAGGTTTCGCACCTGTTGCAATACGACGCCCTTACCCATTTGCCCAATAGCACACTGTTGGGTGACCGCCTGACCCAGGCGATTGCCCTGGGCCGACGCCACGAGAGCCAGCTGGCGGTCATCTTTATTGGCCTGGACCGTTTCAAACGCGTCAACAACGCCCTGGGCTATCCGGTGGGCGATGAGGTGCTGCAGTTGACCAGTCAAAGCCTGGTGGAGGCCGTGCGGGAATCGGATTCAGTGTTTCGTTATGGCTCCGACGAGTTCGTGATCCTGCTCAACGATATCCAGCATCCTCAACAAACCCAGCATATCGCGCAAAAACTGCTCAATGCCGTCGGCGTGACTCGCCATGTGGCCGGGCATGACCTGAGTGTCACCGCCAGCCTGGGTATCAGCATTTACCCCAATGACAGCGGCAGTGCGGTGGAGTTGATCAAGCACGCTGAAACCGCCATGCACAACAGCAAGGAGCAGGGGCCGAACGACTTCAGCTTTTACACTGAAGACATGAACCTGCGTGCACAGCACCAACAGGGCTTGGAAAGCGCGATCCGCCAGGCACTGGAACGGGATGAGTTTGTGCTGCACTACCAGCCGAAACTGGATTTGGCCTCAGGCAAGATCGTGGGTGCGGAAGCCTTGATACGTTGGTTTCAGCCCCGCTCAGGCTGGGTCAGCCCTGCCGAGTTCATCCCGGTGGCCGAAGACAGCGGGCTGATTGTGCCCCTGACTCAATGGGTGCTGCGTCACGCCTGCGAACAGGCCCAAGCCTGGCATGTGATGGGGCTGAGCCCGTTGTGCATATCCGTGAACATTTCGTCGATCGACTTCCGCCAGCGCGACTTTGTCGACAACCTGGCCAATATCCTAAAACAGACCGGGCTAGCGCCGACTCAACTGGAACTGGAAATCACCGAAAGTGTGTTGATGCAGAACGTCGACGCCACCGTGATCACCCTGAACCGGATCAAAGCCATGGGGGTGCGCCTGGCCCTGGATGACTTCGGCACCGGTTACTCCAGCCTCAGCTACCTGCGACGTTTTCCCATCGATGTGCTGAAGATCGACCAGTCATTCATTCGCGGCCTGAGTGTGAACAGCCAGGATGCGCAATTGATCAGCGCAATCATCGGGATGGGTAAAAGCCTGGATTTGAACATTATTGCGGAAGGGGTAGAGTCGCTCGATCAACTGAAGTTTCTGCAGGCTGAACTGTGTGAGGAAGGCCAAGGCTTCCTGTTCAGCAAGGCAGTGCCCCCGAAGGATTTCGCACTGTTGCTACAGGCCGGTCAAACCAGCCTGATGCCCGATCATTAGTCGACTGCAAGGAGTGCTCGCTTGAGCGAAGTGTCAACTTACGGGCTCATCGTTGCCATGTGGCTAGGCCTGGGTTTGCCGCTGATGGCCGCGCCCCTGGACGAAGCGCTCAAACCACTGCCGCCGGTGCCCACCCTGGCCCCCGCCAAAGTCGAGTTGGGTCGCCAACTGTTCAACGAGCCGCGCCTGTCGGTGAATAACACGTTGTCCTGCGCCAGTTGCCATCGACTGGAAACCGGAGGGGCCGATGATAAAGCGTTCTCCTTGGGCTTCGATGGCAAGCCGGTCGCCATCAATACCCCGAGCGTGTTCAACGCCAGCCTGAACTTCAAACAGTTCTGGAATGGCCGGGTAGACACCCTCGAAGCCCAGGTCGAACAAGTGGTCATCAGCCCGGTGGAAATGGGCAGCGATTGGAAAACCGTGGTGCAGAACCTGGCGGCCATGCCCGCCTACCAATCTGCATTCACCCAGGCCTATCCTGATGGAATCACCGCCGCCAACGTGCAAAACGCCCTGGCCACTTATGAACGCACACTGCTCACGCCCAACTCGCGGTTCGATCAATATTTGCTGGGCAACACCGACATACTGACGATCCAGGAAAAATACGGCTACCAGCGCTTCAAGGATTACGGCTGCATCGCCTGCCATCAGGGGGTGAATATCGGCGGCAATATGTTCCAGAAATTCGGAGTGATGGGCGATTACTTCAAGGCTCGCGGCAACCCGGTCGAAGCGGACCTGGGCCGCTACCTGGTGACCAAGGATGAAGAGGACCGCCATGTGTTCAAGGTACCCAGCCTACGCAACGTGGCGATCACTGCACCGTATTTCCATGACGCTTCGGCCAAGACCCTGGAGGAAGCGGTGGATGTCATGTTCAAGTACCAACTGGGGCGCACCCCTTCCCAGGAAGACAAAGATCTGATCATCCAGTTTCTCAAGACCCTGACCGGCCAATGGGCGGGTAAGCCGCTATGACCCTGTCTCGCCGCCATACCAGTACGCTGTTGCTCGCTCTGATAACCCTGTTGCTGGCCTCGACCCTGGTTTTTCTATACCTCAAGTCTGCCCGTGACCAGACAGCCACTTATACCCAGTCGCGGGACTTGATCCGGCAACTGCAACAACTCAATGCGCAGTGGGACAGTGAGGTGCTCAAGGCCAGGATTGCCATTACCCGCAACTACGACCCGCTGGTCTCACCGTTGCTGGAAATGACCACGTTATGGGCCGACCTGAAAAGCCGTGGTTCTTACCACGAGTCTACCGACCTGCCTCGCTGGCAAGCCAGCCAGCAGGCGTACGAGGACGCCATCCAGGAAAAAGCCCGCCTGGTAGACCAGTTCAAATCCCACAACGCGGTGCTGCGCAACTCCCTGGCCTTCCTGCCGACTGCCGAGGACGACATCCAGGCCCAATTCAACCGCGTGGACGATGAAGGCAAGCTGCACTTGCAAAGCGTGGCCACCGACACCTACGACCTGCTGCTCAGCAGCCTGGAGTTCGCCCAGGTCACCAGCGATGATCGCGCGGCCGATATTCTGGTGGGCCTGGGCAAACTGGCGATCAACAAGGAAAACCTGCCCAGTGAATTTCAGGCGCCCGTCGACATCCTGAGCAATCATATTTCGCTGATCTTGCGCGAGCAGCCGGCGGTCAACAGCTTGCTTGAACGCATTGCCGCCGTCCCCGTGTCCGAACGCCTTGACGACTTGACCACCCATCTCAACCAGGACCAGCAAACGGCCGACTTGGTGGATCATCAGTACCATCGCTACCTGCTGATCTTCTCGACCCTGCTAGTGGTGCTGCTGCTCTACCTGGCGGTGCGTCTGTTACGCAGTTTCGCCGAGATCAACCGGGTCAACCGTGCCTTGCAGGCGGCCAACGAAACCCTGGAACAGCGCGTGGAACGGCGCACCCAACAGCTCAAGGATGCCCAGAGCGAACTGATGGACAGCGCTCGCCAGGCCGGCATGGCCGAGATCGCCACCAACGTGTTGCACAACGTCGGCAACGTGCTCAACAGCGTTAATATTTCCGCCGACCTAGTCACCCGCAAGCTGCGCAGCAGCAAGGCGCTGGGCCTGGGCAAGGCCATGCAACTGATCAACGAGCATCGTGATGACCTGGGCACCTTCCTCACCGAGGATGAAAAAGGCAAGTTGCTGCCTGGTTACTTGAACCAGTTAGTGGACGCCATTGCCGTGGAACAGCAAGGCATGACTGAAGAGCTGGGGCAGTTGAGCAAAAGTGTCGACCACATCAAGGACATCGTTGCCACCCAGCAATCCTATGCCGGCGCCTCAAGCCTGCTGGAGCCGGTCGACATCAGTGCCTTGATGGAAGATGCCTTGCGCATGAATGCTGGCGCCCTCAGCCGTCATCACGTCACGGTGGTCAAGGAATACGCGCGGGTGCCGCAAGTGCTGGGGGATAAACACCGGCTGCTGCTGATCATGGTCAACCTGATCAGCAACGCCAAGTACGCCATGTCCAACCTCAGCGATCGGCCACGGCAGATGACCCTCACGGTGCAACCGCAGGGTGAGGATATGTTGGAGATCAGCGTCAAGGATGACGGCGAAGGCATACCGGCGGAAAACATGACGCGCATCTTCACCCATGGTTTCACCACGCGTAAGGAAGGCCACGGTTTCGGCCTGCACAGTTGCGCCCTGGCCGCCGTAGAAATGCATGGACAGCTCAGTGCCCACAGTGACGGGCCAGGCAAAGGCGCGGTCTTCACCTTGAAAATCCCTTTCACTCCTGCCGGAACGCCCGCATGAACCAGCCTCCCAACCGGCGCATCCTGTTAGTCGATGACACGCCGTCGATTCACGACGACTTCCGCAAAATCCTGATGCCCGCCGTCGAATCCAACCAGGCGCTGGATGAGATGGAGTCGGCACTGTTTGGCGACACAAGCAAGCCCCAGGCCCAGGCCCAGGCGTTCGAACTGCATTCAGCGTATGGCGGAGAGGAAGGCCTCGGGTTGCTGACATCCGCCATGGCAGCCAAACAACCTTACGCCCTGGCCTTTGTCGACATGCGTATGCCCCAGGGTTGGGACGGGGCGAAGACTATCGAAGAGCTCTGGAAAGTTGCCCCCGACCTGCAAGTGGTGGTGTGTACGGCGTATTCGGATTACGCGTGGGAGACGCTGCTGGATCGCTTGCACGGCCATGACCGCTTGCTGATCCTGAAAAAACCCTTCGACAATATCGAAGTCCAGCAAATGGCCCATACCTTGGCCAACAAATGGGACATGGCCCGTCGTGCTTCGCTGCAAACCTCTCACTTGGAACAATTGGTGGAACAACGCACTCAGGCGCTGCAGGTGGAAATCGCTGAGCGCAAGCTGCTGGAAAGCCAACTGGTGCAGTCGGAGAAACTCGCGTCGCTGGGGCAGCTCGCGGCCGGTGTGGCCCATGAGATCAACAACCCGGTGGGGTTTATTTCGTCCAACCTCGGCACCCTGGATAGCTACTTCAATCAACTGCAACGGATGCTCGACGCCTATCATGAGGCCGAAAACAACCTCACGCCGGGTGAGCCTCTAGACCGACTCAGGGCATTGCGGGCTGAGCTGGAGCTGGACTATCTCAAGGAAGACATTCCCATCCTGATCCAGGAATCCAAGGAGGGCATTGGCCGTGTGGTACAGATCGTCAAAGACCTGAAGAACTTTTCCCGGGTGGATAACGACCAGACCTGGCAACTCGCCAACCTGCAACAGGGCATAGACTCCACGCTGAACATCGTCGCCAGTGAACTCAAGCACAAGGCCGACGTGGTCAAGCATTACGCGCCATTGCCGGACATCGAATGCCTGGTCTCGCAGCTCAATCAGGTGGTGATGAACCTGGTCATCAACGCGGCGCAAGCCATGGGCCCGGAGCGTGGCACGATCACCATCAGCAATGGGGTGGAAGGCGAAAACGTATGGCTGGAAGTGGCGGATAACGGTTGCGGGATTGCCCCGGAAACCGTGCAGAAGATTTTCGATCCATTCTTCACCACCAAGCCGGTGGGCGAAGGCACAGGGTTGGGGCTGTCATTGTCCTACGGCATCGTCAAGAAACACCGCGGCGACATTTCTGTCAGCAGTGAAGTGGGCAAAGGTACGAAGTTTCGGGTAGTCCTGCCGATCCGGCAAACGGCGGCGTGAGACACGCCGCCGAATCCTGCTCAGGCTTCAGCTTTTTTCGGGCTCGATCCGAACGAAGCGAAACGCTTGTTGAACCCGGCAATCCGGCCTTCGGACTGGGTCTTGCGCTGTTGGCCGGTGTAGATCGGGTGCGAGGCGCTGGACACATCCAACGGGATGTATGGGTAGGTGTTGCCATCGCTGTAGGTATGGGTGCGATCGCTATCGGCGGTGGAGCCGATCAGAAAGAACACATCGGCGGCGGTGTCGTGGAACAGCACGGTGCGGTAGTCGGGATGGATACCAGCTTTCATAAGGCCTCCGGGGCGTTTGGGTGCATTAAACATGTTATACAGTAACACAAATCATGCATCCAAACGAGAACCGATTGCAATAAGAATAGGCAGCCAGCGTCTATGCGGCTTCCTGGAAGTCCATCTCCGGTGGCTGCTGCGAGAAGCCACGGGTAAGCACGCCGAGGTAAACCAGGCCAATCGCCAACCACACCACGCCGAGGTAAATTGCTAGGTGATCGAGGCTGACCATCAGCCACAGATCCGCCAACAAGCCGATGGCCGGGAATACCAGGAACAGGATCAGTTCACGCAGGCCACGCTGTTTGGCGCCAACCCAGTAGTGAAAGATCACCGACAGATTGACCAGGCTGAATGCCAGGAATGCCCCGAAGTTGATAAACGAAGTGGAAGTCGTCACGTCGAGCTTGAGCGCCAGCAAGGCCACCACTGCACACAACAGGATGCTGTTGACCGGCGTGCCGAAGCGCCCATGCAAGGTGCCGAAGAACGACTTGGGCAACACGCCGTCGCGGCCCATGGCAAACAACAAGCGCGAACCGCTGGCCTGGGCCGACAGCCCCGAGGCGAATTGGCCGACGATCAGGCCGATCAGGAAAATCGACACGAACAGATCGCCGCCCACATTGCGGGCAATCTCGTAGGCCGCTGAATCCACGTCGGTAAACGCGAACGACGGATGAGCGACCTGCACGAAGTACGACACACCGACGAAGATCAGCCCGCCGATCAAGGTGATCAACATGATCGCCCGGGGAATAGTGCGGCGTGGGTCGCGGGTTTCTTCCGTCAAGGTGCTGACCGCATCAAAGCCCAAGAACGAATAACAAGCGATGGCCGCACCGCCCATGATCAACGGCATTTGCATCTGGCCGTTGAAGAACGGGGCGATAGTCCAGAGTGGCTGGCTCGCGTCGCCGCCCAGGTAATGGATGCACAGCGCGACGAAAGCAATCAACACCAGGAACTGCACCAGCATCAGCAATGCGTTGATGCCGTTGGCCAGTCTCAGGCCAATGATATTGATCGCCGTGGTGATGCCGATAAACGCCAGCACCCAGATCCACTGCGGCACGGCCGGGAATGCCGAATGCAGGTACGCCGCGCCGATCAACCAGATAGCCATGGGCAAGAACAGATAGTCGAGCAACACCGCCCAGCCAGCGATAAAACCCAGCTTGGGGCTGATTGCCTTGCGCACATAACTGTAGGCCGAACCCGCCACCGGAAATGCTGAGGCCATGCGCCCGTAACTCATGGCGGTAAAGAACATCGCCACCAGGGCGGCCAAGTATGCGGCTGGGACCATACCGGCGGTAGACTGCGCCAGGATGCCGAAGGTGCCGAGTACAATGATAGGCGTCATGTAGGCAATGCCGAACAGCACCACCGCCCCTAACGACAGGGTGCGTTGCAAACGAGCCATGAGTGATTCTCCGCTGATTTATTAGATTTATGGCAGAACTGAAATGGGGTGCTGCAGGTGTCTTGTTTTTATCTCTGGTGCGAGCTTTGTAGTGAGCGAGTTTGCCCCGCTCACTACAAAAACCGGTGTGACATCAGGATTCAGGGATCAGTAGCTCCCGCGTCCCGTCAGTGCGCTCAATCACCTCCCCCGGCAATTTCAAGCGCTGGTCGTCCAGGTAGCGGTAGTCCTTGCGAGCCGCCTCCAGTTGCTCGAGATCCAGCTCGACCGTGAATTGCCCGGCCTCGCGCCCGGCTTCGAACAGCAAGGTGCCGAACGGGTCCACAAGGGCGCTCCCCCCCGCGAACAACAGGCCGCCATCACCCTCTTCCACCCGGTTGACCATCAGTGCAAACGCCTGGTTTTCCTGGGCGCGGGCCATGATCGCGGTACGGTGCGTGGGGCCGTAAGGGTCCATGTTGCCGTTGGTGACGATCAGTAATTGAGCCCCCAACTGCGCCAGGGCACGGGCGGTTTCCGGGAACTCGATGTCATAGCAGATCAGCAGGCCGACACGCAGTCCCTTCCACAGTGCGGTGGCATAGCGATCACCCGGGATGAACACGCCGCGCTCCAAGGGCCACAGGTGAGTCTTGCGATAGCGCAGGGCGATGCCTTCGGGCGTGATCAGCAAGGTAGTGTTGTAGAATTGGCCACCATTGTTTTCAGCCATGCCGATCACCACCGCAACATCGCGAGCGCGGGCCGCCTCGATGACAGCCTGCACGGTACGACCGTCCAAGGGTTCGGCAACCTCGGCGACGGTCTCGAGAGTCGGGAACCCCATCAGGTAGGTTTCCGGGAAGACGATCAGTTGCGTATCCACGTCGCTTGCAGCGATTGCCGCCAAGGCGCGCTCAAGGTTGTAAGCTGTACCGTTATCACGGCCTGCCAGTTGGGCGAATTCGACCTTCATGGGGATTTCCTTGTTCTTTATCTGTGCCGCAGTATGCGCAGCCACAACCGGCCAGGGAATTACGCGGCCGAGGTAACCCTATAGGGGTAGATCAATGACCATGTCGCTGGAAGACATCGCCTGGCACCGTTCGGTGGGGCAAATGATAGATGCCCTGGACCAGGCCAATTTCTGGACACAGCTCGTCCGTTTGCTGGGCCAATACGTGCCCTTCGATAGCTGGGTCGTGTTGCTGTTCAGCAACGAGCATCGCCCGCTGGTGTTCGCCGAATGCCCAGGCGCCAACGGCACGCCGGACCACCTGTTCCAGGACTACCTCAACGGCCTGTACCTGCTCGACCCCTTCTACATCGCCAGCCGCGAACACTCGCGCACTGGCCTGTTTCGCCTGGCCGACGTAGCACCGGAACATTTCGAACTCACCGAGTACTACCAGCGCTACTTCCGCCTGAATGTGGTGGCCGATGAAATCCAGTTCAATTGCCAACTGCCGGATGGGCGTACCCTGTGCGTGTCCCTGGGCTCGAAGCAGCCTTATGATCCGCAGCAAATAGCCTTGCTGTCGCTGATCCAGCCTTGGGTATCAAGCCTGCTGCGCCAACGCTTGCCCTATGAACTCAACCAAGTCACCACGCCACAGCCGTCCGTCCAGAACGACGAATGGGGTGCACAACTTACCGCTCGCGAGCTGGATGTAGGCCGTTTGATGCTTAGCGGTTGCTCAAGCAAGGAAATCGCTCGTAAGCTGGAAATCTCAGTTGAAACCGTGAAAGTCCATAAGAAACACATGTACAGCAAGCTGGGGATCAAATCCCAGTCGGAGCTGTTCTCGATCTTTCTACAGGCGCAAAACGCCTAGCCGATGAGTCCGAACCCAAGGAACCCCGTATGAGCCTGTCGTTATTAAGCCGTTACGCCTTCTTTGCCGTGTGCGTCATTTTCACCCTTGCCAGCCTCCCCTTTATCGAACACGAATGGTTGTGGCCGATTACCATCATCACTGGCGTGTTGAGCCTGATCGGCATTTTCGACCTGATACAAACTCCCCACGCCGTACGCCGTAACTACCCGATCCTGGGCAATATCCGTTACCTCGTGGAGACTATCCGACCGGAGATCCGCCAGTACCTGCTGGAGTCCGACAGCGACGCCCTGCCCTTCTCCCGGGCACAGCGATCGCTGGTCTATTCGCGCGCCAAGAACGAAACCGCCGACAAACCTTTCGGCACCTTGATCGACGTGTACCAATCGGGCTTCGAATTCATCGGCCACTCCATGCGCCCCGCGCCGTTGAGCGACCCCAGCGCGTTCCGTGTGATGGTCGGTGGCCCGCAGTGCAAGCAACCGTACTCGGCGTCGGTGTTCAACATCTCGGCGATGAGCTTCGGCTCCCTTAGCGCCAACGCGATCCGTGCCCTCAATCAAGGCGCCAAGCTCGGCAACTTCGCCCATGACACCGGTGAAGGCAGCATCAGCCCCTATCACCGTGAAAACGGCGGCGACCTGACCTGGGAATTGGGCAGCGGCTACTTCGGCTGCCGCACCAGTGACGGCCATTTCGACCCGGAACGCTTCGCTGCACAGGCGCAAAATCCACAAGTGCGCATGATCGAAATCAAGATGAGCCAGGGTGCCAAACCCGGCCATGGCGGGATCTTGCCCAAGCACAAGGTCACCAAGGAAATCGCCGAGACACGCGGCATCATGATGGGCGAAGACTGCATCTCGCCGTCACGCCACAGCGCATTTTCCACCCCCATCGAAATGATGCACTTCATCGCCCAACTGCGTGAGCTGTCCGGTGGTAAACCAGTGGGCTTCAAGTTTTGCCTGGGCCATCCGTGGGAATTCATGGGCATCGCCAAGGCCATGCTCGAGACCGGCATCCTCCCGGACTTTATCGTGGTCGACGGCAAGGAAGGCGGCACCGGCGCCGCACCGGTGGAGTTCACCGACCATATCGGCGTGCCGTTGCGTGAAGGCCTGTTATTCGTGCACAACACCCTGGTGGGCTTGAACCTGCGCGACAAGATCAAGCTCGGCGCCAGCGGCAAAATCGTCAGCGCGTTCGACATCGCCAGCGTCTTGGCCATCGGCGCCGACTGGGCCAACTCGGCGCGGGGCTTCATGTTTGCCATTGGCTGCATTCAGTCCCAGTCGTGCCACACCAACAAATGCCCGACCGGCGTCGCCACTCAAGACCCCTTGCGCCAACGTGCGCTAGTCGTGCCGGACAAGGCCCAGCGCGTGTTCAACTTCCATCGCAGCACGCTCAAGGCACTGGCGGAGATGCTCGCTGCAGCAGGGCTGGATCATCCATCGCAGCTGTCGGCCAAGCATTTGGTGCGACGCATGTCGGCGACCGAAATCAAGCTATTCTCGCAGCTGCATGTGTTCCTCAAGCCCGGCGAGTTGTTGACCGGAGAGGTGAGCGGCGAGTTTTATTCGCGCATGTGGCAGATGGCGCGCGCAGACAGCTTCGAACCCAATGAAGTCGTGGCCGCGTAAAGGATCGATACCGTGTTGAAAGTCATCGCAGAAGATTTCATCAAACCTGAACACCTGGATGCTGTGCGCCCGTGGTACGCCGAGCTAGTGGAAAAAACTCGCCAGGAACCGCTATGCATCGCCTACGATTTGTTTGTCGATCAAAAAGACCCGGGGCACTTTATCTTCGTCGAGCAATGGCCCGACCAGGCAGCGCTTGATACGCACTGCCAGACCGAACACTTCACTCGGCTGGTGCCACAGATCAATGCGTATCAGGCCAAGCCGTGCAAAGTGCTGCTGATGGATGCGTTCTAACCAACCCTTTTCCCGCTGAACCGGACCACCGACGGCATCGTTGAAACAAGGAGATTCACATGCCGTTACTGGATTTCGCGGCGATTGCCAAGCAATTGCCTGACAGCTGGAAATCAACGCGCCTGGGCCAGGTTGGCCCGGCGCGGATCAAGGTACTGCGCATGGATGAGCAGGCCTATGAGGAAGAGACCCATGACTACAACGAAGGGCTGTTTGTGGTCAGCGGTCATCTGCAACTGAGCGTCGACGACCAGGAAATCCGCGTGGATGCCGGCCAGATGTACCTTGTGCAAGCCGGCACCGCCCACAGTGTGCTCGCCGGCAGCCATGGCACTTTGGTGATCATTGATGTCTAGAGACATTCAGTAATACCCAGCCTTTGCAATTGCTTACAAATACCGCCAACCTGCGCCCGCCCGACGTGCGGCGTACGACAACACGCGCATTCGCCTGTCTTTACTAAACCTTTTGTTCAAGAGCCCGCTGCCATGCTGAACGGACGCGACCCACGCATCGATTTTTTCCGGGGCCTGGCGTTGATCTTCATTTTCTGGGATCACGTCCCCCACAACCCGCTCGGCCAGATCACCCTGCGAAACTTCGGCTTCAGCGATGCGGCAGAGGTCTTTGTATTCCTCGCCGGTTACGCCGCCGTCTTGGCCTACGGCAAGATCCTGCAACGTGATGGCTATTGGATTGCCTCCCTGAAAATCCTGCGCCGCACCTGGGTGCTGTACGTTGTGCACATCTTCCTGCTGGCGATGCTGATGGGCATCGTGTTCTTCGCCAACAGCCATGTGGAAACCCGTGACCTCGTCGAAGAGATGGGCCTGACGCATTTCGTCACCCACCCGCAACAGGCACTTACCGATGAGTTGCTGCTGCGCTTCAAACCCAACCTGATGGACCCATTGCCGCTGTATATCGTATTACTTGCAGGGTTACCGCTGGTGCTGCCGCTGATGCTGCGCAGGACAGGGCTGGTGGTGGGCATCTCTGCCACGGTGTACCTGTTGGCGCCGTGGATGGGTTGGAACCTGCGGGCGATTGCCGATGGCGTGTGGTATTTCAACCCGGTGACCTGGCAATTCCTGTTCGTGCTGGGAGGCGCCGCGGCGATTTACAGCGGACAAGAACGGCCAATCGAAAGGCGGCCTCTGCGCCACCAGCCGATGTTTGTCGTGGCTGCGATTTATGCCGTGATGGCCGGAGTGCTGACCCTGTCCTGGCGCTGGCCAGAGATCCACGATGCACTGATGCCAACCCTGCTCAGCGATCTGATCTACCCCATCAGCAAGACGGACCTATCACCGGTGCGCCTGCTGCACTTCCTCGCCCTGGCCTACGTCACCGCCAAGCTGCTGCCCGGCCGAGGCTGGACCGAAAACCGGCTGGCACAACCGGTCTGCCGTATGGGGCGTTATTCGCTGGAGGTGTTTTGCCTGGGCGTTGTACTCGCGCCGTTGGCCGATATGGTCAATGCCCTGGCCGGGGATGCCTTGGCGATGCAGCTGCTGACCGCCATGGCCGGCGCTGCATTGATGGTGATGCTTGCGGTGTGGCTAGAGTTCAACAAGCGACTGGATCAGTCGCTCAAATCGACCGCTGGAGGAAGGCCCGCTGTGCGCAGCGAGCCCTCCCGCGCGTCAGGCTGAATGCACTGACGCAGAGCTAGCGTCATTCGGCTGCAGCTTGAACACGTAGAACAACACCGTCAGCAGTACCAGGAATGCCGGCCCTACATAAAGCGCCACGCGGGTGTCCGGGAAATACGCCATCAGGCCCACCACCAGTACCAGGAACGCCAGCGCCAGGTACGAGCTGATCGGGTACAACCACATGCGGTATTTGAGCCCTGCCTGCTCGGCGGGGCTCAGACCTTTGCGGAACTTGAGCTGGGCCAGCAGGATCATCAACCAGGTCCAGATCGCGCCGAAGGTGGCGATGGAAGTCACCCACACAAAGACTTTTTCCGGCACCAGGTAGTTGAGCAACACGCCCAGCAGCAAGGCGAAGATCGACAGCAACAGCGCCTTGCGCGGCACACCATTGCTGGAGGTCGTGCCGAAAGTCGCCGGAGCCTGGCCGTTCTGCGCCAGGCTGTAGAGCATGCGCCCGGTACTGAAGATGCCACCGTTGCACGACGACAGCGCCGCCGTGATCACCACGAAGTTGATGATACCCGCTGCGGTCTTGATGCCGAGGCGCTCGAACGTCATCACGAACGGGCTGCCCTGTGTGCCGATTTCATTCCACGGGTAGATCGACAGAATCACGAACAACGCACCGACGTAGAACAGCAGGATGCGCCAGAACACCGAGCCGATGGCGCTGGGGATGGTCTTCTGCGGATTCTTCGCTTCACCGGCGGTCAGGCCGATCATTTCCACACCCAAGTAGGCAAACATCACCATTTGCAGGGACATCAGCACACCCTGCACGCCGTTAGGCATGAAGCCACCGTGTGCCCACAGGTTGGAAATCCCCAGGGCCACGCCGTCGTTGCCGAAACCGAACGCGATAATGCCGACACCGCCGATGACCATCGCAATGATCGTGACGATCTTGATCAGGGCGAACCAGAACTCGAATTCACCGAACGCCTTGACCGCGATCAGGTTGATGGTGCCCATGCTGATCAGGGCGGCCAAGGCCCAGATCCACCGTGGTGTATCCGGGAACCACACGCCCATGTACACCGCCACCGCAGTGATCTCCGCGACACAGGTCACCAGCCACAGGAACCAGTAGTTCCAGCCGGTGAGAAAGCCCGCCAGCGGGCCGAGGTAGTCTTGGGCATAGCGGCTGAAGGAGCCGGCCACCGGGTTGTGCACGGCCATTTCGCCGAGGGCGCGCATGATCACCAGGATCGCCAGGCCGCCAATGATGTAGGAGAGCATGATGGCGGGGCCGGCCATTTCAATGGCCTTGGCCGAACCGAGGAACAGGCCGACACCGATGCAGGCGCCAAGGGCCATGAGGCGAATGTGCCGTTCACCGAGTTCGCGCTTGAGCGGGCCGCCTTGAGCGGTCTCGCCATGGGGCAGTGGGTTGCCAACTGGCATAGGGGTACAACCTCATCTTGTTATTGGATTGTCCGTCGAGTCTCCAGGGTGCAAGCCGATAGGCCTGCGCCCGTGCCGAGACCGGAGCCGTCTCATGGACGGGCCCTTCTTGCCGGGCAAGATCAGCGGGGCGTGCAGTATAAAAAGCCAGGGTCAGGCTCATTCACTATAAAAGCGGGCCAATTTAGTGGAAGTACCCGTCAAAATGCAATTTAACAGGTGCATATAACCTACAACGGGCGACAAAACGCCGCGGTGCGCACCGTACGCCGTAGCCACAAGAAGATTCCGACATGCAGAACATATTTTCCTCACAACCCTTCACTCGGCGACTACGCTTCAAGCAAGTCCGATCAATCTGCGTGAATGGATCAATCGACTATGGGCGTACTGTGGCAAACCGAATCGACCAAGGCTGCGCGACTACAAGGCAGTTCGGACCCAGCGCCTTTACCCGAAAATAAACCCAGGCCCTGCCATTGGCACCGACTGTTCTGGTTGATCATGCTGATGGCATTGATCGCCCTGGGTTTTGCCACCCACAAAGAAATGCGCACCTCGCGCCTGCAGGCCCAGGAACTCAGCCGCCTGGCCCGTGACCTCACTTACCAGGTAAAGCCCGACGCCAGCGACGCCATGGTCTACCCTGGCGCGGGCCCGTTTGACCGACGCCTGGGCTACAGCGACCTCGGCACGTTTTTGCCACGCCTGCTCAAGCGCGGTTATGTGATTCAGGCCCAGTCACGTTTCTCGCCAGCATTGATGGACTACAGCGCCAAGGGCCTGTTCGTGCCCTACTCGGAAAAGATCCAGGCCGGGCTGTCCATCACCGATTGCCGCGCCGTACCGCTGTACCAATACAACTACCCACAACAGCTGTACGACAGTTTCGCGTCAATCCCGCCGTTGGTGATCAACAGCCTGTTGTTTATCGAAAACCGCGACCTGCTTGACCCCAACCAGCCCCAAGCCAACCCCGCCGTGGACTGGCCACGCTTTGCCAAGGCCGCGTGGTCACAAGTCGCCAAACTGCTGCACCTGCCCGGCCAAAGTGCCGGTGGCAGCACCCTCGCGACCCAGTTGGAAAAATACCGCCACTCGCCGGACGGCCTGACGGTGTCAGGTGGCGAAAAATTGCGGCAGATGTTTTCCGCCGCCGTGCGTGCCTACCACGATGGCCCCGAGACCCTGGCGGCACGCAAGAATATCCTGCGCGATTACCTCAATAGCGTGCCTCTGTCGGCAGTCCCCGGGCATGGTGAAGTGCATGGCATGGCCGAGGGTTTGCGGGTGTGGTACGGCGCCGACTTCAACCAAGTCAACCAAGCCTTGCGCGGCCCCGTGAATGCGCAGCAAGGCCTGGCGTTGCGTCAGGTGCTGTCGTTGATCATCGCGCAGCGTCGCCCCTCCCATTACCTCGCCAAAGGGCGGGACGAACTCGCCGACCTGACCGACAGCCATTTACGCCTACTGGCCCAGAATGGCGTGATCGGACCTGACTTGCTGAAGGTCGCCCTGGCGAGCAAGGTCACTTACCGCGACTGGGCCCAACAACCCACGCTTCAACCGATCGAAACCAATAAAGGCATCAGTGTGGCCCGCAGTCGTTTGGCGACATTACTTGACCGGCCGCTGTACGACCTCGACCGCCTGGACCTGTCCGCCACCACGACCCTGCAAGCGCAGTTGCAGGGCCAAGTCAGCGACTACCTCAAGCACCTCGCCGACCCCGACTACGCCCGTCAACTCGGCCTGCTCGGTGAGCGCCTGCTGACCCCCGCCAGTACCGCACAAGTACGCTACAGCTTCACCCTGTTCGAGTTGACGCCAGATGGTTCACGCGTGCGTGTGCAAACCGACAACACCGACCAGCCTTTCGATATCAACGAAGGCAGCAAACTGGAACTGGGCTCCACCGCCAAGCTGCGGGTGCTCACCACCTACCTGCAGATCATCACCGAGCTGCATGACAAATACGCCGCCAAAGCGCCGGCCGAACTGAAAAAAGTCGCGGTGGATGACCAGGACCGCCTCAGCCGCTGGGCCCTCGACTACTTGATCCAGGCCCCAGATAAATCGCTGCCGAAAATGCTCGATGCAGCGCTCGACCGCACCTATTCGGCCAGCCCCGCCGAGAGCTTTTTCACCGGTGGCGGCCTGCATCATTTCCATAACTTCCGCAGCCAGGACAACGGCCGCAGCCCCAGCTTGCGTGATGCCTTGCGTGAGTCGATCAACCTGCCCTTCATTCGCCTGATGCGTGATGTGGTGCGCTACGTTACCTACTCCGGCGAAAACAACAGTGCCGAGTTGCTCAAGGACGACAACGACCCGCGCCGCCAGGAATACCTGGCTGGTTTTGCTGACCGTGAAGGCACTACGTTCCTGCGCAAGTTCTGGAAGAAGTATCAGAAGAAAGACACCCAGGCTCGTCTCGACACCTTCCTCGACAGCCTGCGCCCCACGCCCATCCGCCTGGCCGCCGTACATCGGTACCTGTTACCCAATGCCAGCCAGGCGAGCTTCAACCTGTTTGTGCGCGCACACATGACCGGCGTCAAATCCACGATCAAGCTCACCGACGAACGCCTGGAAAAACTCTATAAGGACTACGGCCCCGGCACCTACGACCTGCCCGACCAGGGTTACATCGCCAAGGTTCACCCGCTGGATCTTTGGTTACTGGGCTATCTGCTCAACCACCCCGACGCGACCTTCAGCGAGGTAGTCAAGGCCAGCCAGTTCGAACGCCAGGAGGTCTACAGCTGGCTGTTCAAGAGCCGCCATCAAAGCGCCCGTGACAGCCGCATCCGCACCATGCTGGAGATCGAGGCGTTCCTGGATATTCATCAACGCTGGCAGGCGGTGGGCTACCCCTTCGACCATCTGGTGCCATCCCTGGCCACCGCTATCGGCAGCTCCGGCGACCGACCCGCCGCCTTGGCGGAGTTGATGGGGATCATCCTCAACGACGGCGTACGGCCGCGAGTGCTACGTATCGACACCCTGCACTTTGCCGCTGATACGCCGTACGAAACCAAAGTCGTCAATGACCCTACACCCGGCAAGCAAGTGATACCGCTAGAGGTGGCCCGAGCGTTGCGCAGCGCGCTGTCCCAGGTGGTGGACGCCGGTACCGCCAAACGCGTGGCCGGCAGTTTCAAACTGGCCGACGGTACACCGCTGGCCATGGGCGGCAAGACCGGCACCGGGGATAACCGCATCGAAGCCATCGGCGCCGGCGGGCGGATTCTCAGCTCCAAGTCGATCAACCGTACCGCCACCTTTGTGTTCTACCTGGGCGAGCATCACTTCGGTACGCTCACCGCGTTTGTGCCTGGCCAATCCGCCGAGCACTTCACCTTCACCTCGGCATTGCCGGTGCAAGTGCTCAAGGGCATGGCGCCGATCCTGATGCCGTACTTGCAACCTGGGACGTCAACCCTCTGCCTGCCAACCGCATCGCGTTGATGTGAGTCGAAGATCCACCTCAAACGGCATCGTTATCGCATTTCAATAAGGCGTCTGGATAAAACCAAGACGCCACTCGGGTTCATTCAAACGTATCTGCCGTGAAAGGCCGTGGGTTGACGACCGTCGGTCAGACAGGCTTGCCGACTTGTTAAGATATATCTTACGTTATATCTAAACCAACATCGGAGAACCCGACCATGAGAGACCATCCTCATACCCGCGACGGCTTCGACCCTCGCCCCGGCCGTGAACGCGGCGGACGCGGCCCCCGCGTCTTTGCGCCCGGCGATTTGAAGCTGCTGTTGCCCGCGTTGATCGCCGAACAACCCTGCCATGGCTATGACCTGATCCGTCAGATCGAAGGTCTTTTCGACGGGGCCTACACCCCAAGCCCCGGCGTGATCTACCCCACGCTGACCTTTCTGGAAGAAAGCGACTTGATCACCGGCGATGCCGAGGCGGGAAAAAAGCGCTACACAATCACCGACGCCGGTCGTCTCTTCTTAAGCGAACAGGCGGTTGCACTGGAAGGCGTGCGCATGCGCATTGACGTCAGCAAGCGCTCATTGCGCGGCCAGGACCGGCCACCGGAAATCCACGAGGCAGTGCACAACCTGCGCCATGCCTTGCATTCGCACCACGGGCGCTGGAGCCCGGAAGAAATCGTTCGTGTCGCGGCGCTGCTCAATCGCACCGCTCAATCCATCGCCGACGGGAAAGACCAATGAATACACAAGTCATCCACCGCGTGACCCACGAAATAAAACGCCGCCGCCTGGAAGTGCTGCGGGTCGTCGACATTACCCCGCGCATGCGTCGCATTACCCTGGGTGGTCCGGAGCTGGCAGGGTTTGTCAGCCTGGGCAGCGACGACCATATCAAGCTGCTGTTCCCACAGAACGCCGCCGAACAGGCCGCGCTGGAAAGCCCGACGTTCAGCATCAAGGGCGACGGCCCGCAACCGGCCATGCGCGACTACACGCCACGCCGTTTCGATTTGAGCATCGGCGAGTTGGACATCGACTTCGTACTGCACGGCGATGGCCCTGCATCGACCTGGGCCGATCAGGTGCAGGTCGGCCAGCACCTTTACATCGGTGGGCCACGGGGCTCGATGATCGTGCCGGATATCTTCGACAGCTACCTGCTGATCGGCGATGAAACCGCCCTGCCCGCCATCGCACGACGCTTGGAAGAGTTACCGGCAGGGCGCACGGTACTGGCGGTGATTGAGATCGCCAACGCGGCAGAGCAGCAGGCGCTGAAAAGCGCCGCCAGTGTGGAAGTGATCTGGGTGATCCGCGGCCAGGATGACCTGCTGGAGACCGTTCGGGCACTGACGCTGCCGAGTGGTTCGCTGTATAGCTTTGTGGCGACTGAAACCAAATTGTCGCGCCAGGTGCGTCGTGTGTTGCTGGACACGCACCAGGTCAACGAGGAGTTCCTCAAGGCCGTGGGTTACTGGCGGGCCGATGGCAGCGACGAAGAATAAAGCCTGACTCGGTAAAAACTGTGGGAGCGGGCTTGCTCGCGAAAGCGGTGGATCAGTC
>NZ_JBOICG010000386.1:0-7325 GCF_050739995.1 Pseudomonas sp.
GCCCGCTCCCACATTTGGAGCTTCATCGAGTTCAGATAGTGCGCAGGCGCTTGCGTTGCAAGGTCTGGCTCGGTGACTCATCGAACAGCTTGCGATACTCCGCCGAAAACCGTCCCAAATGGGTAAAGCCCCAGCCCAGGGCGATTTCGGAAATCGTACGGGTAGAACCGTGTTCAAGGATTTCCTGGCGCACGACGCCCAGCCGGTGCTTCTTCAGATAGGCCATGGGCGACAGGGCGAAGTACTTGCGGAAGGCATCGAACAGCTTGAACCGAGAGACACCGGCGGCAGCCTCCAAGTCTTCCAGGTGTATGGCTTCACGGGCGTTGTCATGGATGTACTGCCGCGCGCGGATCAAGTAGTGCGGCAGTTTCACTCCGAGCACGTCGCGCAGTTCTTCGGAGTAATTATTCGGCTGGGCCAGGATCAGGCCCTTGATCAGCGAGCTTTCCAGGTCCCGGGTAAACGCCGCCTGCTCATACAGCTCGCTGCTGCACTCCAACTCCGCAATCATGTAGCGCGCCATGCGCCACCACGACGCCGAAGCGCCATCGACTGCGTCCATCACCGACTCAAAGCGCAGCGGTGCTTCTATCGGTCGTTGCAGCAAACCTTCCAGGGACTCACGCATAGCCGCCTGCGTAATGACCACCTGCAGCTTGCGACAGTCACCGGAAATCGCCAGGACCTGGTGCTCGTTGGGCGAGATGATCACGCCTTGGTCGCGGTTGGAACTCAGGCGTAAACCGTGCTTGCTCAATTCCTGCTCACCCACCAACGGCAGGCTGAGACTGTAGCTGCTGAAGTGCTCGGCGTCTTCGATGTCGATGGTCACGTCAGTGCCGTACTCGATCACGCCCAAGGTGGTGGCGCGGGACTTGAATACGTTGGCGCTGTGGTGAAAGCGCAAGCGCTCGGGCGTGGCGGTGGCCAGCCGGTGTGGCCCGCAGATGCCACACATCCAGCTACGCGCACCTTCCAGGTCGAAACGTTGAATCGTTTGGCTGCTCATCAGGGTGCACCCACGGCGGTTAGGCGTTTGCGCGCTCTGGCGGCGCGTCTGTTCAATCACAGTAGCGCATTGCGCCGCCGTCCGGCACCCGCCCCAATTATTTGGCCCAGCTTCCCCGATTAAGCGGATAGCCCATGCCCAAGCGCACTGCTTTTAATGAGCCACCGATTAGCCCAAACAAAAAAGGTGCCTCCCATGAGTGGTGCAAGAAGCGTCGAGCAGTGGAAATCCTTTATCGAGAGTTGCCTGGATTTTCGCCCGGCAGACGAGGTGTTCCGCATTGCCCGGGACATGTTCACCGAGCCGGAACTGTTCGACCTGGAGATGGAACTGATCTTCGAAAAGAACTGGATCTATGCCTGCCACGAAAGCGAACTGGCCAACAACCACGACTTCGTGACCATGCGCGCCGGGCGCCAGCCGATGATCATCACCCGCGACGGCGAAGGCCAACTCAATGCGTTGATCAATGCCTGTCAGCATCGCGGCACCACCCTGACGCGGGTCGGCAAGGGCAACCAGTCCACCTTCACCTGCCCGTTCCACGCCTGGTGCTACAAGAGCGACGGCCGGCTGGTGAAGGTCAAGGCGCCGGGGGAATACCCGGAAGGTTTCGACAAGGCCACGCGTGGTCTGAAAAAAGCACGCATCGAAAGCTACAAAGGTTTTGTGTTCATCAGCCTGGACGTGCACGGCACCGACAGCCTGGAAGACTTCCTCGGCGACGCCAAAGTATTTTTCGACATGATGGTCGCCCAGTCCGCCACCGGCGAACTGGAAGTGCTGCCGGGCAAATCCGCCTACACCTACGACGGTAACTGGAAACTGCAGAACGAAAACGGCCTGGACGGTTATCACGTCAGTACCGTGCACTACAACTACGTGGCTACGGTGCAGCACCGCCAACAGGTAAACACCGAGAACGGCAGCGGGTCGGCCAGCACCCTGGACTACAGCAAGCTCGGCGCCGGCGACGCCAATACCGATGACGGCTGGTTCGCCTTCAACAACGGTCACAGTGTGCTGTTCAGCGACATGCCCAACCCCAGCGTGCGTTCCGGCTACGCCACCATCATGCCGCGCCTGGTGGAAGAACACGGCCAGCAAAAAGCCGAGTGGATGATGCACCGTCTGCGCAACCTGAATATCTACCCGAGCCTGTTCTTCCTCGACCAGATCAGCTCCCAACTGCGCATCATCCGCCCGGTGGCCTGGAACAAGACCGAGATCATCAGCCAGTGCCTGGGGGTGAAGAACGAGTCCGACGCTGACCGCGAGAATCGTATCCGCCAGTTCGAAGATTTCTTCAACGTCTCCGGCATGGGCACGCCGGATGACCTGGTGGAATTCCGCGAAGCCCAGCGCGGCTTCCAGGGCCGGCTTGAACGCTGGAGCGACATCTCTCGCGGCAGCCACCGCTGGGAAACCGGGCCCACGCCAAACAGCGAAGCCATTGGCATCCAGCCGGCGATGACCGGCACTGAATTCACCCACGAAGGCCTGTACGTCAACCAGCATCGTAACTGGCAGCAGTTCCTGCTCAACGGCCTCGATCAACAAGCGTTGAAACTGCGGGAGGTGAAGTGATGAATGCGCAACTGCAGTACCAGATCGAGCAGTTCTTCTACCGCAAGTCCGAGCTGTGCGACGCCCAGGACTGGGACGCCTATGTACAACTGTTCGACCCGCAAAGTGAGTTCCACCTGCCGCAATGGGACTCGGAACACGTCTACACCCGTGACCCCAAGCGTGAGATGTCGTTGATCTACTATGCCAACCGTTCGGGCCTGGAAGACCGTGTGTTCCGCCTGCGTACCGGTAAGGCGGCGTCAGCCACGCCGATGCCGCGTACCTTGCACTTGATCAATAACGTGCGTATTGCCGAGCAGGCAGGCGGCACCCTGGAAGTGAAGTTGAACTGGCACACGCTGTTCTATCGCCTGGCCATGTCGGAGCAGTTTTATGGACAGGCCACCTACTGCCTCAAACCCAATGGCGACAGTTGGCTGATCACCCGCAAACATGCGCTGCTGCTCAACGACACCATCAACTCGGTGCTGGACTTCTATCACCTATAAACCCTGTAGTGAGCGGGCTTGCCTCGCGCTGAAGTGCGTAGCGCTCCCATCTTTTGGGGCCACAACGCAGCACAGCGCGGGGCAAGCCCGCTCACTACAAGGTTCTGCGAGCAAATAAGATGAATCACAAAGTGGCCTTCAGTTTTGCCGATGGCAAGACTCTGTTCTTCCCGGTGGGTGCCCATGAAATCCTGCTGGATGCGGCCCTGCGCAACGGCATCAAGATTCCGCTGGATTGCCGCGAAGGCGTGTGCGGCACCTGCCAGGGTCGTTGCGAATCCGGCGAGTACAGCCAGGACTATGTGGACGACGAGGCGCTTTCCAGCCTCGACCTGCAACAACGCAAAATGCTCAGTTGCCAGACCCGGGTGAAGTCCGACGCGACGTTCTACTTCGACTTTGATTCGAGCCTGTGCAATGCACCAGGCCCAGTACAAGTGCGCGGCGCGGTGAGCGCGGTACAGCAGGTGTCGGCCAGCACGGCGATCCTGCGGGTGCAGTTGGATCAGACCCTGGATTTTCTCCCCGGCCAATACGCCCGCCTGTCGGTTCCCGGCACCGACAGCTGGCGTTCTTATTCCTTCGCCAACCTTCCGGGCAACCAGTTGCAGTTTTTGGTGCGCCTGCTGCCGGATGGCGTGATGAGCAACTACCTGCGCGAGCGCTGTCAGGTCGGTGATGACGTGCTGATGGAAGCCCCCTTGGGGGCTTTCTACCTCAGGCACGTCACCAAACCACTGGTGTTGGTAGCGGGAGGCACCGGGCTATCGGCCTTGCTGGGCATGCTCGATGAGCTGGCTGCCAACGGCTGCGCGCAACCGGTGCACCTGTATTACGGCGTACGTGGGGCCGAGGATTTGTGCGAAGCAGAACGTATCCGGGGCTATGCCTCGACAATCGCTGATTTTCGCTACACCGAGGTATTGAGTGACCCGTCGCCCGAATGGCCCGGCAAGCGCGGCTACCTCACCGAGCATTTCGACCTGGCCGAATTGCGGGACAGATCGGCGGATATGTACCTGTGTGGCCCCCCTCCAATGGTCGAATCCATCCAACAATGGCTGACGGATCAGGCGCTTAACGACGTTCAGCTGTATTACGAAAAGTTTACGCAGAGTAATATCTGACCCTCAGTACTTCTGAGGGGCAGATGCGGCGTGCACTTACCCTAAGAAAAACAAGTAGAAGGGAATGTTAATGGCGGATGACATGGTTAACCCGGTAGGCCTCAAGCGTGGCCTGAAGAACCGGCACATTCAGCTGATCGCCTTGGGAGGGGCGATCGGTACGGGGTTGTTCCTTGGCTCGGCCGGGGTACTCAAGTCGGCGGGACCGTCGATGATCCTCGGCTACGCGATTGCCGGGTTTATCGCGTTCCTGATCATGCGCCAGCTCGGCGAGATGATCGTCGAAGAGCCGGTGGCGGGTTCCTTCAGCCACTTCGCCCACAAATACTGGGGGGGTTACGCAGGCTTCCTGGCAGGCTGGAACTACTGGGTGCTGTACGTGCTGGTGGGCATGGCTGAACTGACGGCGGTAGGCAAGTACATCCAGTTCTGGTGGCCGGAGATCCCGACCTGGGTCAGTGCGCTGGTGTTCTTCGTGGCGGTGAACCTCATCAACACCCTGAACGTGAAGTTCTTCGGTGAGGCCGAGTTCTGGTTCGCGATCATCAAGGTGGTGGCGATTGTCGGCATGATCGTGCTCGGCTGCTACCTGCTGTTCAGCGGCAGCGGCGGCCCGCAAGCCACCGTCAGCAACCTGTGGAGCCACGGCGGGTTCTTCCCTAATGGCGGCATGGGGCTGTTGATGTCCATGGCGTTCATCATGTTCTCGTTCGGTGGCCTGGAGCTGGTGGGCATTACTGCCGCCGAAGCCAGTGAGCCGCGCAAAGTGATCCCTAAAGCGATCAACCAAGTGGTATACCGGATCCTGATTTTCTACGTCGGCGCCCTGACCGTGCTGCTGTCGCTGTATCCCTGGGACCAACTGCTGCAAACCCTCGGCGCGTCGGGCGATGCCTACAGCGGCAGCCCATTTGTGCAGATCTTCTCGCTGATCGGTAACGACACCGCCGCGCACATTCTCAACTTCGTAGTCCTGACTGCGGCGCTGTCGGTGTACAACAGCGGCGTGTATTGCAACAGCCGCATGCTGTTCGGCCTGGCCGAGCAAGGCGATGCACCGAAATCGCTGATGAAACTGAACAAGCAAGGCGTGCCGATTCGCGCCCTGGCGATTTCGGCGTTGGTGACGATGCTGTGCGTGGTGGTCAACTACGTGGCACCGAAAAGTGCGCTGGAACTGCTGTTCGCGCTGGTGGTTGCCTCGCTGATGATCAACTGGGCGCTGATCAGCATCACCCACATCAAGTTCCGCAAGGCCATGGGTGAGCAAGGCCTGACGCCGTCGTTCAAGACCTTCTGGTTCCCGTTCAGCAACTACCTGTGCCTGGCGTTCATGGTGATGATCATCAGTGTGATGCTGGCGATTCCGGGCATCAGCGAGTCGGTGTATGCCATGCCGGTGTGGGTGGGGATTATCTATGTGGCGTACCGGTTGCGGATCAGAAATACAAAGGTTGCAGTGACGCAATAACCCTGTGGGAGCCGGGCTTGCCCGCGATGCAGGCGACTCGGTTTTCCAGTGAGACCGAGGTGATGCCATCGCAGGCAAGCCAGCTCCCACAGGTTTGAATGCATTCCAAATGAAAAAGCCCCGGTAATCCGGGGCTTTTTGTTTAGAGCGTGGAACGCACCCGCCACAGCTCGGGGAACAACACCGTGTCGAGCATCTTGCGCAAATAACCCACGCCTTCCGTACCACCTGTGCCGGGCTGGAAGCCGATGATCCGCTCCACCGTGGTCACATGACGGAAGCGCCACTGACGGAACGAATCCTCCAGGTCGATAAATTTCTCGGCCAACTGATACAAGTCCCAGTAGCGGTTCGGGTCGCGGTATACCTCACGCCATGCCGCCTCCACGGACTCATCATGAACCGTCGCCGCCGTCGGGTCGCGCTCGGCGCGTTTCGGATCAATCGTCAGGCCTGCCTTGATCATCAGGTTGATCGCTTCGTCATACAGCGACGGTGTGGCAATCGCCACCTGCAACTCCTGAAGCAGTTCCGGACGATGGGCATGAGGCCGCAACAGCGCCGGGCTCTTGTTGCCGAGGATAAATTCGATCTCTCGGTACTGGAACGACTGGAACCCCGACGACTGCCCCAGGAACGGGCGGATCGCCTTGTACTCCGATGGCGTCATCGTCGCCAGCACCGCCCAGGCGTGCACCAGTTGATCGAAGATCCGCGACACCCGTGCAAGCATTTTGAACGCCGGTGGCAGCTCACCCAGGCGCACGTGTTCGCGGGCAGCCTTGAGTTCGTGGAGCATCAGTTTCATCCACAGCTCGGAAGTCTGGTGCTGGATGATGAACAGCATTTCGTTGTGGTCCGGCGACAGCGGGTGCTGGGCACTGAGGACTTTGCCCAGGTCCAGGTAATCGCCGTAGCTCATGGACTCGGAGAAATTCAGTTCGGCGTTATGCCATTCTTCAGGGGGCTGGCCGTCGGCAGGCTTATATTCTGGAGAGAAGGGACACTGGCTCATCGCGTGGGCTCCTTGAGCGGGCGGAGAATGGCGCGAACCGGGCTCGCATCCAGGTTGGCAAAACGCAGCGGCAAGGCGATCAGTTCATAGTCGCCTTCCGGTACATCGTCGAGCACGATGCCTTCGAGAATCGCCATGCCATGGCGGGCCACGGCGTTGTGGGAATCCATGGTCTTGGACTGTTGCGGGTCCAGGGATGGGGTGTCGATACCGACCAGGCGCACCCCCAGGCTGGCGAGCAGCTCAATGGTTTGTGGAGCGATGGCGGTGAAATTCGAATCCCATTCGGTCAGCGGCGCTTGTGGATAAGTACGCAGCAACACGCGCTCCGGCAAGTTATCCACACGCCCTTCCAACTGATGCGGCTGCACCAACGCGCCGCTACCCAAGCAATGCAGCACCCGGCAGGGACCCATGTACACATCCAGTGATACCTCGCCGATAGGCGCACCGTCTGCGCTGTAATGCAGCGGCGCGTCCACGTGGGCGCCGGTGTGTGGCGACAAGGTGATACGCCCGACATTCACCGGGCACTCCGGGCCAAACTGCCACACGCGCTCTTCCTGGAACGGCGTATCCCCCGGCCAGGTCGGAGTCGCCGTACTCAAGGGCGGGCTGATAT
>NZ_JBOICG010000387.1:0-5663 GCF_050739995.1 Pseudomonas sp.
AATGTGGGAGGGGGCTTGCCCCCGATTGCAGTGTGTCAGCCAATACATCAGGCACGATCCACCGCTATCGGGAGCAAGCCCCCTCCCACATTAGCCCCCAGGGTTATTCAGATCACGAACAGGTCCACAAAACGGTGGACCGCTGTTGCTTCAAGTTTTGACTGATCCTTGCACAACGCAAAAATTTCCCCACTGCGCTGCGCGGTAAACCGCGTGGCCAGGTTGGCCTTGAACTTGTCTTCCAGCAACGCAATGCCCTCCGCCCGGCGACGGCGATGGCCAATCGGGTACTCCACCGCCACCTGCTCGGTGTGGCTGCCATCCGTGAAAAACACCTGCACCGCATTGGCAATGGAGCGTTTGTCCGCCTCCAGGTATTCACGGCTGTAGCGTGGGTCTTCAACGATGACCATCTTGTCGCGCAACTGATCGATGATGGGGTGCGCGGCGTGGAATTCGTCTTCGTATTGCTCGGCCACCAAATTGCCAAAGGCCAGGGGCACGGCGGTCATGTATTGCAGGCAATGGTCGCGGTCGGCGGCGTTGGCCAACGGGCCAACCTTGGAGATGATGCGAATCGCCGACTCGTGGGTGGTGATCACGATGCGCTCGATGTCATGCAGGCGATCCTTCACCAGCGGGTGCAAGATCACCGCGGCTTCACAAGCGGTTTGCGCGTGGAACTCGGCGGGAAAGCTGATCTTGAACAACACGTTTTCCATCACGTAGGTGCCGTAGGGCTGGGACAGGCTGAACGTGCGCTTGTCCTCGGGCTTGAGCGCCAAGTCTTTATTGGTATGGCTGAACAATACGTCGTAGAAGCCCCACTGCGGTGCACTCAACACACCGGGGATGCCCATCTCGCCGCGCAGCGCGATATCCGCCAGGCGCACACCACGGCTTGACGCATCCCCCGCTGCCCAGGATTTGCGCGAACCGGCGTTCGGCGCATGGCGGTAAGTGCGCAGCGCCTGGCCATCGACGAAAGCATGGGACAAGGCCGCAAGCAGTTGCTCACGGTTAGCGCCCATGAGCTTGGCGGTGACCGCCGTAGAAGCGACCTTCACCAGCAACACATGATCGAGGCCTACACGATTGAAGGAGTTTTCCAGGGCAATCACGCCCTGGATTTCATGGGCCATGACCATCGCTTCAAGTACCGCACGCACGGTCAGCGGCGTGTCACCATTGGCCACGCGCTTTTGTGAAAGGTGGTCGGCCACGGCAAGAATGCCGCCGAGGTTATCCGAAGGGTGGCCCCATTCAGCGGCAAGCCAGGTGTCGTTGTAGTCGAGCCAACGCACGATGCAACCGATGTCCCACGCCGCCTTCACCGGGTCCAGTCGGAACGACGTACCCGGTACACGAGCGCCAAACGGCACCACCGTGCCCTCGACCATCGGCCCCAGGTGCTTGGTGCACTCAGGGAAGCGCAGGGCCAGCAAGCCGCAACCCAAGGTATCCATCAGGCAGTTGCGGGCGGTGTCCAGTGCATCCCGGGATTCGATCCGGTAATCAAGGACGTAATCGGCAATGTCCTGCAGGACCTGGTCGTAATCGGGGCGGTTGTTCTGGTCGACGTTGGCGCTCATGGCAGTACTCCAAAAATGGGTTGGGGGGTGTCCTCGGGCTCACGGTTGTTGGAAGCAGATCTAAGGTGTCTGCCTTGGAATAGAGATCATCTGTGGGAGGGGGCTTGCTCCCACATTGATGACCGTGTTGGGTTTAGAAGGCATCGCCGGGAACACGCACGAAACCTTCCATCAGCACCCGTGCACTGCGGCTCATGATGGCTTTTTTCACAACCCATTCACCGTTGACTTCACTGGCCTCGGCACCGACACGCAAGGTGCCGGACGGATGCCCGAAGCGCACCGCATTGCGCTCCACGCCACCGGCCGCCAAGTTGACCAAGGTGCCGGAAATCGCCGCCGCCGTACCAATCGCCACCGCCGCCGTGCCCATCATCGCGTGGTGCAGCTTGCCCATGGACAGCGCGCGCACCAGCAGGTCCACATCGCCGGCCTTAATCGCTTTGCCACTGGACGCCACGTAATCCGCAGGCTTGGCCACAAACGCGACCTTCGGCGTGTGCTGGCGCTGAGCGGCTTCGTCCAGGTGCTGGATCAGGCCCATGCGCAAGGCGCCGTAGGCCCGCACGGTCTCGAACATCGCCAAGGCTTTCGGGTCGCTGTTGATCGCGCCTTGCAGTTCGGTGCCGGTGTAGCCGAGGTCTTCGGCATTGATGAAAATCGTCGGGATGCCCGCGTTGATCAACGTCGCCTTGAAGGTACCGACGCCAGGCACTTCAAGGTCATCGACGAGGTTGCCGGTGGGGAACATCGAACCACCTCCGCCCTCTTCTTCCGCCGCCGGGTCCATGAACTCCAGCTGCACTTCGGCTGCGGGGAAGGTCACGCCGTCCAGCTCGAAGTCGCCGGTTTCCTGCACAGCACCGTCGGTGATCGGCACATGGGCAATGATGGTCTTGCCGATATTGGCCTGCCACACCCGTACCACGGCCACGCCGTTGTGGGGCACGCGGGCGGGGTCGACCAGCCCGGCGCTGATGGCGAACGAACCCACCGCCGCCGACAGGTTGCCGCAGTTGCCGCTCCAGTCGACAAAGGGTTTGTCGATGGAGACCTGGCCGAACAGGTAGTCCACGTCGTGATCGGCGCGGGTGCTTTTGGCCAGGATGACCGTCTTGCTGGTGCTCGACGTGGCGCCGCCCATGCCGTCGATCTGCTTGTCGTACGGGTCAGGACTACCGATGACCCTCAATAGCAGGGCATCGCGTGCGGCGCCGGGCACCTGCGCCACTTCGGGCAAGTCCTTGAGGCTGAAAAACACGCCCTTGCTGGTGCCGCCACGCATGTAGGTGGCGGGGATCTTGATTTGCGCTGCGTGTGCCATGGTTATCCTCTTCAGGCGGTCGCCGCCGATTCCAGGAAGTCCTGGGCAAAACGTTGCAACACGCCGCCCGCCTCGTAGATCGACACTTCTTCGGCGGTGTCCAGGCGGCAGGTCACCGGCACTTCGACACGTTCGCCATTTTTGCGGTTGATCACCAAGGTCAGTTGCGCACGCGGGGTACGCGCGCCGACCACGTCATAGGTTTCGCTGCCGTCGATCTTCAGGGTGTGGCGGTCGGTGCCCGGCAGGAACTCCAACGGCAACACGCCCATGCCCACCAGGTTGGTGCGGTGGATGCGCTCGAAACCTTCGGCGGCAATCGCCTCCACGCCGGCCAGACGCACGCCCTTGGCCGCCCAGTCGCGGGAGGAGCCCTGGCCGTAGTCGGCGCCCGCAATGATGATCAGCGGTTGCTTGCGTTCCATGTAGGTTTCAATGGCTTCCCACATCCGCGTGACCTGGCCTTCGGGTTCGATACGCGCCAGGGAACCCTGCTTGACCTTGCCGTCTTCAACCACCATTTCGTTGAACAGTTTCGGGTTGGCGAAGGTAGCGCGCTGCGCGGTCAGATGGTCGCCACGGTGAGTCGCATAGGAGTTGAAGTCGACTTCCGGCAGGCCCATTTTCGCCAGGTATTCGCCCGCGGCACTGTCCAGCATGATCGCGTTGGACGGCGACAGGTGATCGGTGGTGATGTTGTCCGGCAGCACCGCGAGCGGACGCATGCCCTTGAGCGGACGTGCACCGGCCAACGCACCTTCCCAGTACGGCGGACGACGGATATAGGTGCTTTGCGGGCGCCAGTCATACAGCGGCGCGACTTTCGGGCCGGTGTCTTCGTGGATGGCGAACATTGGGATATAGACCTTGCGGAACTGATCCGGCTTGACCGCCGCCTTGACCACCGCGTCGATCTCTTCGTCGCTCGGCCAGATGTCCTGCAGGCGGATTTCCTTGCCATTGGCATCCAGGCCCAGCACGTCCTTTTCGATATCGAAACGGATGGTGCCGGCAATCGCGTAAGCCACCACCAACGGCGGCGAGGCCAGGAAGGCTTGCTTGGCGTACGGGTGAATACGCCCGTCGAAGTTGCGGTTACCGGAGAGTACGGCGGTAGCGTACAGATCACGGTCGATGATCTCTTGCTGGATCTCCGGGTCGAGTGCGCCGGACATACCGTTGCAGGTGGTGCAGGCAAACGCCACCACACCAAAGCCGAGCTTTTCCAGCTCATGACCCAGGCCGGCTTCTTCCAGGTACATGGCCACGGTTTTCGAACCCGGCGCCAGTGAAGATTTGACCCAGGGTTTGCGGGTCAACCCCAGCTTGTTGGCGTTACGCGCCAGCAAGCCCGCAGCGATCACGTTGCGCGGGTTACTGGTGTTGGTGCAACTGGTGATGGCCGCGATAATCACAGCGCCGTCGGGCATTTGACCGGGCACGTCTTCCCACTGGCCGCTGATACCTTTGGACGCCAAATCAGTGGTGGCGACGCGAGCGTGCGGGTTGCTCGGGCCGGCCATGTTGCGCACGACGCTGGACAGGTCGAAGGTCAGGCCACGCTCGTATTGCGCGCCCTTCAGGTCATCCGCCCACAGGCCGGTATGACGTGCGTATTGCTCCACCAGGGTGACTTGCTCGTCTTCGCGCCCGGTGAGTTTCAGGTAGGCGATGGTCTGCTGGTCGATGTAGAACATCGCGGCCGTGGCGCCGTATTCCGGGGCCATATTGGAGATGGTCGCACGGTCGCCCAGGGTGAGGGCCGAGGCGCCTTCCCCGAAAAACTCCAGCCATGCGCCGACCACTTTTTGCTTGCGCAGGAACTCGGTCAGCGCCAGCACCATGTCGGTGGCGGTGATGCCTGGTTGCAACTTGCCGGTCAATTCCACACCGACGCTTTCCGGCAGGCGCATCCACGAGGCGCGACCCAGCATCACGCTCTCCGCCTCCAGGCCGCCGACGCCGATGGCGATCACGCCCAGGGCATCCACATGCGGAGTGTGGCTGTCGGTGCCGACGCAGGTGTCCGGGAACGCCACACCGTCGCGCACCTGGATCACCGGAGACATTTTCTCCAGGTTGATCTGGTGCATGATGCCGTTGCCCGGCGGGATCACGTCGACGTTCTTGAACGCCTTTTTGGTCCACTCGATAAAGTGGAAACGGTCTTCGTTGCGACGGTCTTCGATGGCACGGTTTTTTTCGAACGCTTGCGGATCAAACCCACCGGCTTCAACGGCCAGGGAGTGGTCGACGATCAGTTGGGTCGGCACCACCGGGTTGACCTGAGCCGGGTCGCCGCCCTGCTGGGCGATGGCATCGCGCAGGCCGGCCAGGTCGACCAGGGCCGTCTGGCCGAGGATGTCATGGCACACCACACGCGCCGGGAACCACGGGAAATCGAGGTCGCGCTTGCGCTCGATCAACTGGCTCAGGGACGCGTTGAGCGTGGCCGGGTCGCAACGGCGCACCAGGTTCTCCGCGAGTACGCGGGAGGTGTAGGGCAAGGTGGCGTAGGCGCCGGGCTTGATTGCATCGACCGCCGCACGGGCGTCGAAGAAGTCCAGGCGACTGCCGGGTAGCGGTTTGCGAAATTCAGTGTTCATCGTCAGGACTCGGTCACGGTGGTTACAAAAGGAAGATCTGCGCCAACCCAGAAGTGAAATGCGATCAAAATGTGGGAGGGGGCTTGCCCCCGATAGCAGTGGGTCAGTGCCCGCTGCATCAACTGACAGACTGCTATCGGG
>NZ_JBOICG010000388.1:0-18966 GCF_050739995.1 Pseudomonas sp.
ATCGCAGGCAAGCCAGCTCCCACATTTGACCCACTTCGTTTCCAACAAAAAGCCCCCGCATCTCACGATACGGGGGCTTTCGTTTTACCGAGGGATCAAGCCGATGGCAGCACCGACTGACCGCTCAACGCCAAGTCCAGCAACTCACGGTTGGCCACCGCGTACATGGCGTAGTCCGTGCCGACCGCAGCACGGATTTCCACCATCATCGCGACCCAACGACCAGCCATGTCCTTGTGCTGCTCAAGCCACAGGGCCACACGAGCTTCCATGTCTTGTGGCGCGTCGGCCATTTGCAGGACAGAGATGGTGATCGCGCGCTGTTGCCAGTCCACGTCATCGCGGAAGGCTTCGCGGGCCTGGGCCTGCCAGTTGTTGGCCACTGGCAGATCGCTGATCTGCTGCAGGTACCAAGACAGGTCCAGGGCGCTGCCAACGGCAAAGTAGGCCTTGGCCACTTCGGCGGCGTCATGCCCGGTCACGTCAGCGGCTTCGATGATTGGCAACAAGGTGTACAGGTGAGTCGTCCCTGCGACCATGCGTGCCAACAACTCTGGTACACCTGCCGAGACATAACCCTGATAACGGTTTTGCCATTCTTCGCGGGTCGGCCCTTCCAACAGTTCGTCGAGCTTGAGGCCCAGTGCAGCCAGGTGCGGACCGAAGTGCGCGACATCACGCCCAGCGTTCTGCTCGTTACGACGGCTGCGCAGGAACCAGCGTGTAGCACGACGACCCAGGCGCATCAGTTCATCCATCAGCTCCAGTTGCACATCGGCTGACACCTTGTAGTCCAAGGCTTCAATCTGACGGAACCAGTGCGGGAGATGGAAAATATCGCGCACGATCACATAAGCACCGGCCACGTTCGCCGGGCTCATGCCGGTCGACTCTTTGAGTCGTTGAACGAAGGTGATGCCCATGTGGTTGACCAGGTCGTTGGCGATCTGGGTGCTGACGATCTCACGCTTCAGACGGTGACGACGCATCGCCTCGCCGAACTTGGCGACCAGGCTCGGTGGGAACGCGGTCTCCATGTCACGGGTCAGGTAGTCGTCATCCGGTACCAGGGACTTGAGCAGCGCTTCCTTGAGGTCGATCTTGCTGTACGAGATCAGCACCGACAGTTCCGGACGGGTCAGGCCCTTGCCGTTGGCGGCGCGCTCGGTGAGCTGCTCCTCGGTCGGCAGGTACTCGATGGCGCGGTCAAGCTTGCCACGGCCTTCCAGGTCGCTCATCAGGCGCTTGTACTCGGCGGCACGCTCGTAGGCACGGCGTGCAGCCAGGGACAGGGCCTGGGTTTGCTTGTAGTTGTTGCCCAACACCAGGCCGCCGACTTCGTCAGTCATGCTCGCCAGCAACTGGTTGCGTTGCTTGTCGGTCATGTCACCGGCCTGCACCACTTCGTTGAGCAGGATCTTGATGTTCACTTCGTGGTCGGAGCAGTCCACGCCACCAGCGTTGTCGATGAAGTCAGTGTTGGAACCGCCACCATTGAGGCCGAATTCCACACGACCCAGTTGGGTCATGCCGAGGTTACCGCCCTCGCCCACTACCTTGCAGCGCAGTTCGTTGCCGTTCACGCGCAGGGCGTCGTTGGCCTTGTCGCCCACGTCGGCATGGCTCTCGGTGCTGGCCTTGACGTAGGTGCCGATACCGCCGTTCCACAACAGGTCTACCGGCGCCTTGAGCAAGGCGTTCAGCAGCTCGGTCGGCGTCAGTTTGTCGGCCGAAATGTCGAAGCGCTCTTTCATCTGTGGCGAGATGGCAATGCTCTTCGCGCTGCGCGAGAAGATACCGCCGCCTTCGGACATGATGCTGGTGTCGTAGTCGCTCCAGGCCGAGCGCGGCAGCTCGAACATGCGCTGACGCTCGACGAAGCTGGTAGCCGGGTTCGGGTTCGGGTCGATGAAGATATGCAAGTGGTTGAAGGCCGCGACCAGTTGCAGCTTGTCGGACATCAACAGGCCATTACCAAACACGTCACCGGCCATATCGCCGACGCCCACCACGGTGATGCTGTCTTCCTGCACGTTGATGCCGCGCTCACGGAAGTGGCGCTGCACGCCGACCCACGCGCCCTTGGCGGTGATGCCCATTTTCTTGTGGTCGTAACCAGCAGAACCACCGGAGGCGAACGCATCGCCCAGCCAGAAGCCGTAGTCAATGGCGATGCCGTTGGCGATGTCGGAGAAAGTCGCAGTACCCTTGTCCGCCGCCACTACCAGGTACGGGTCATCGTCGTCATGACGCACGACGTTGGCCGGCGGCACCAGGGCGCCGTCCTTCAGGTTGTCGGTGATGTCCAACAGGCCGGAGATGAAAATGCGGTAGCAGGCGATGCCCTCGGCCGCGATTTCGTCCCGGGTGCCGCCCAGTGGCAGGCGACGCGGCAGGAAGCCGCCCTTGGCACCCACCGGCACGATCACCGAGTTCTTCACTTGCTGGGCTTTTACCAGGCCGAGCACTTCGGTACGGAAGTCTTCTTCACGGTCGGACCAACGCAGGCCGCCACGGGCAACGTTGCCGAAGCGCAGGTGCACGCCTTCGACGCGCGGCGAGTACACGAAGATTTCAAACTTCGGCACCGGCTTTGGCAGCTCGGGAATGGCACGCGGATCGAACTTGAAGCTGAAGTACGACTTGTTCTGGCCGTTGGCATCGGTCTGGTAGAAGTTGGTGCGCAAGGTCGCCTTGATCAGGTCCAGGTAGCGACGCAGGATACGGTCTTCGTTGAGCACCTGAACATCGTCCAGAGCGGTGAGAATCGCTTGTTCCAGGCGTTGCTGCTTGTCTTCCAGGTCGTCGGCGGTGAGCTTGCGTGCCAGGTAGAAACGGGTCTTGAACAACCGGGTCAACTCGCGGGCGATGTCGGTGTGGTTGTTCAAGGTGGTCGCGATGTAACCCAGGTCGAAGCCCAGGCGGATCTGCTTCAGGTAACGGGCGTAGGCACGCAGCAGCGCGACGTCGCGCCATGGCAGGCCAGCGGTCAGCACCAAGCGGTTGAACGCATCGTTCTCCGCGTCGCCATGCACGATGTGCACAAACGCGTCCTGCAGCGTGTCGTTGAGTTGCTGGATGTCCAGGTTCACGCCTTCGGCAGCGGTGAACGCGAAATCATGGATCCAGAACTCACGGCCATTGGCGTGGCGCAGGCGGTACGGGAATTCGCCCAGCACACGCAGGCCGAGGTTTTCCAGGATCGGCAGCACGTCGGACAGCGCCAACGGGGTATCGGCGTGGTACAGCTTGCAATGCAGTTCACGCTGGCCGACCTGCCCCAACGGCTGGTAGAAGCTCATGACCAGCGGGTTGGCCTCGCTGAGGCTGTTCAGGTGCTGCATGTCGACCACAGCCGAATGCGCGGCGAAACGCTCGCGGTAGCCAGCCGGGAAACCTTTCGGGAAGTCCGCCAGCACATTGGTGCCCTGGGCTTCACCGAAGCTTTCCACCACCAGCGCGGCGTAGTCGTCCTGCCAGCTGCGGCAGGCTTGCACGACTTCTTTTTCCAGCTGGATAGGGTCGATGTCCAGGCGGTTCTTCGGGTCGACCCGCAGGATCAGTTGCACACGGGCCAGCACGGATTCGGAGAAGAACGTCCAGAACTCGCAATCCGAAGCCTTCAGGCGATCCATCAGCACTTGCTGGATCTTCTGGCGCACTTCGGTGGAATAAATATCACGCGGCACGTAGGCCAGGCAGTAGCAGAAACGACCGTACGGGTCTTTGCGCAGGAACACGCGGATCTTGTTGCGTTCCTGGATCTGCACGATGGACATCACGGTGCTGAACAGTTCGTCGACCGGGGTCTGGAACAGGTCATCACGGGGCAGCACTTCGACGACTTGCGCCAGCTCCTTGCCCAAGTGCGCCTTGGCCTGGAAGCCCGAACGGCGTTCGATTTCGGTCACTTTGCGACGGATATACGGAATCACACGCACGCTTTCGCCGTACACCGAAGAGGTGTAGAGGCCCATGAAGCGGTGTTCCTTGATGACTTTGCCGCTGGCATCGATTTCGCGGATCGACACGTAGTCCGGGTAAGCCGGGCGGTGAACACGGCTCGGGTGCGCGGCCTTGGCGAACGACAGCACGGTCGGTTCACGCAGGTAGGCCACGGCGTAGTCTTCGATGCGGGTGTCTTCAGCGGTAAGGCCGGCACGCAGCAGCTTGGTCAGACCGAGGAAGGAGCTGGTGTCATATTCGATATGACCGCCATCTGCCTCGTCACGTACCACAAACTCTTCATAGCCCAGGAAAGTGAAGTGGTTGCCCACCAGCCATTCGAGGAAGTTCTTGATCTCGGCTTTTTCTTCGCCGTCGATGCTGTACTTGCTCGCATCGATACCGGCCAGCAGGTCCTGGACCTTGGCTTTCATCGGTTCGAAATCGGCCACGGCTACGCGCACTTCGCCCAGCACCTGCTCAAGCTCTTTGCTCAGCACGTTCAGTTCGGCGGCGTTGGCACAGCGGTCGATTTCCAGGTACATCAGCGATTCTTGCTGGATGCCCTCGCCCTGGGTGCCTTTTGGCAGGATTTCCAGCAACTCGCCCTTGGCGCCACGACGCACGCTGAGCACGGTGGTTTGCAGGGTGTGAATGCTGTAGCCACGGCGGTTCAGCTCGGTACGGACCGAGTCCACCAGGAATGGCAGGTCATGATGCAAGACTTCGACCGCGGTATGGGTCGACTGCCAGCCATGACGTTCGTAATCGGGGTTGTAGACCCGCACTTGCGGTTGGGAGTGGTCAAAGCGCTCAAGCAGGCGCCAGGCAGACAGGGTGCAACCGGCCAGGTCGGAAAGGCGACGTTGGGTCAGTTCGTCCAGGGAAATAATGCCGAAGAATTGTTCAGCGAACAGCGCCACTTGTGGCAGTGCCTGTTCACTGATGTGCTGCGCCAGTGCCGCTTGCAGTTGATGCTGGAAGTCGGCCTTGCTGGCTGCGGTGAAGAACGCCATCTGTGGTACTCCGCTTGGGCTTGTTATTGATGGAAGCGTCGCGTGTTATCCCCTTGCGGGGAGACCGTCGGCTCTGTTCGCACTTAGTGACAGTAAGCACCATAAACGAATCAGGGTGACAGGTGGGTGAAGCTGGACAAGACAATGAGGTCACATGCAACTTCCATAAGATGTATCCCGTATCGGAGGACGGTACGACGGGCAGGTCAGACTCCCGGCACAGGGCACATCCGTTGCGCAGCTTAACGAGTGTAGGAAGACAGCTGCTTGCGGCGCTGCGACATATTCGGTCATCGGTAAGCAGGCTCGCGGTTGCGACTTGGGCAACCCGGATTACCCGGAAGAAAAACACCGGACTTCAGGGCCTACGAGTACCGGAAATGACTGATTTCACCCGTCAGGTCATGCAGTGAATCTGACACATGAAGCAGCACAAAATTCGCCGCAATGGCACAATTGCCCATATTCCGCCCTACCCCTTACAGGATTCTCCATGCTGCAGCTGAAAACCGACGCACTCATGGTCACGCCGTGTGACGAAGAAGAAGACAACATGGCCATGCTCTGCTGCCACGGCAAAAACGGCGAAATGTTCATGCTCACCCGTTACCCGGACGAGGACGAAGTGGAACTGACCTGGGATTACGAGCCGTCGACCCTGGACGGGTTGAAGGTCACCTTGAGCGACACCACCCTGCTGGTTGAACTGGCTGCCGGTGATGCCGACGCCTTGGGTGGCAAGGACCAGTTGCAGATCAGCCACGCCACCGCTGCGTCGGACCTGGCCGAAGTCGAGGAAACCCTGCAAAACATCCTCAAAGGCACCGGCACCTTCACCCGAATTTAAGCCGCGCAAGCGATCAAATGTGGGAGCTGGCTTGCCTGCGATGGCATCAACGGGATACTCCAGACACACCGAAGTGCCTGCATCGCAGGCAAGCCAGCTCCCACACGGACCGAGCCCCATCCGTAAAATTTGTGCTCTACACACAAAAATCCTACAAGTTTTCCTAAAATACCCCGCGCGCCGTTAGTCGCCACACCCTGCGATGCATTAAAGTAAGCCTCCCTAGCCCGGCGTTTTGACTCGACCCCAGGGCTCATCTCTCCAGGAACCGTCATCGATGGAACATCGTGAAGCGCTGCTCGCGCTGCGAACCTTTCTTTCTACGCAGATTCTCGGCCAGGAAAAACTCATCGATCGCCTGCTGATCGCCTTGCTCGCCGATGGCCATATGCTGGTAGAAGGCGCGCCGGGCCTGGCCAAGACCAAAGCGATCAAAGAGCTGGCAGAAGGCATCGAAGCGCAGTTCCATCGTATCCAGTTCACCCCCGACCTGTTGCCCGCCGACATCACCGGCACCGAAATCTATCGCCCGGAAACCGGCAGCTTCGTGTTCCAGCAAGGGCCGATCTTCCACAACCTGGTACTGGCGGACGAAATCAACCGTGCCCCGGCCAAGGTGCAATCAGCCCTGCTGGAAGCCATGGCCGAGCGTCAAGTCAGCGTCGGCCGCAGCACTTACGAGCTGTCGCCGCTGTTCCTGGTGATGGCCACGCAAAACCCCATCGAACAGGAAGGCACCTACCCGCTGCCCGAAGCCCAGCTCGACCGCTTCCTGATGCACGTCAAGATCGGCTTTCCGGATGCCGCCGTGGAGCGCCGTATCTTGCAACAGGCCCGTGGCGAAGCGCTCAACGGCGAAACCAAGCCAGAACGCCGCGTCAGCCAACAGGCCATCTTCGCCGCCCGCAAGGAAATCCTCGGCCTGTACATGGCCGACGCGGTGGAGGAATACCTGGTGCAACTGGTCATGGCCACGCGCACACCGGCCAAGTTCGACCCGGAAATGGCCGAGTGGATCGCCTACGGCGCCAGCCCACGTGGCTCCATCGCCCTAGACCGCTGCGCCCGTGCCCACGCCTGGCTGGCCGGCCGTGACTTCGTGAGCCCGGAAGATATCCAGGCGGTGCTGTTCGACGTGCTGCGCCATCGCATCATCCTGTCGTTCGAGGCCGAAGCGGCCGGTGTTGACCAGGACCGTGTGGTACAGCGCATTCTCGACGTCGTTGCCGTCGCTTGAGCCCCATGAACGCAGGCGATGGTATCCGCGTCACCCTCAGCGAATTGATCGAGATGCGCCATCGCGTGCGGGAAGTGCAGTTGTTTTCCACGCCGAGCCAACGCAGCCCGTTGATCGGCCTGCACCACTCCAAACTGCGTGGGCGTGGGGTCGATTTCGACCAGGTGCGCGTGTACCAGGCTGGCGATGACGTACGTACCATCGACTGGCGCGTGACGGCACGCACCCAGGAGCCGCACACCAAACTGTTCCATGAAGAACGCGAACGCCCGATCTTTATCATGGTGGAGCAAAGCTGCCGGTTGTTTTTCGGTTCGGGCAAAATGTTCAAGTCGGTACTCGCCGCGCAAGCCGCCAGCCTGATTGGTTGGGCCGCGCTGGGGCACAACGATCGCGTCGGCGGGCTGGTATTCGGTGACAGCGAGCACTACGAAATCAAGCCACGACGCAGCAAACAAAGCCTGCTGCAATTGCTCAACCGTTTGGTGCGGGTCAACCAGAGCCTGAACACCGAGAGCCGCCCGGAAGCCGACGCCCTTGGCATGGCCCTGCGCCGTGGGCGCGAAGTACTGCGCCCTGGCAGCCTGGTGATTGTGATCTGCGATGAGCGCGCCCTCACCGAAGGCGCCGAACAGCAATTGAGTTTGCTGTCACGCCATTGCGACCTGCTGCTGCTGCCGATCTCAGACCCGCTGGACCACGCCCTGCCCGCCGCGGGGCTGTTGCGTTTCGCGGAACGTGGCGCACAGCTGGAACTGGACACGCTGAACTTTGACCTGCGCCAAGCCTACAAAGCCCAGGCCGAAGCCCGTATCGCGCACTGGGAGCTGCTCGCGCAGAAGCTGCGGGTGCTGCTGATGCCCTTGAGCACCCAGAGTGAAATGGTCGAGCAACTGCGCGAATACCTCAACCCGCAACGCCCGGTTAAAAAGCAATGAGCAGCCTCGACCAACTGCAACCGCTGATCGCCCCGCCGGCCATTGGGTTCTGGCCCCCCGCGCCGGGCTGGTGGCTGTTACTGCTGGTGATTCCGCTGTTCGGTTGGGGGCTGTGGTCGCTGCGCCGCTTCTTGCCCAAGCGCCGCCCCGTGGCCCGTGCCGAACAACCCTTGGACCCGTTGCGCATCGCCGCCCTCGCAGAGCTGGCCCTGATGCCCAAACCCTATGATGGCGCCCCGGCCGGGGCCTGGCTGCAGCAGCTCAATGGCCTGCTCAAGCGCCTGTGCCGCAACGACTACCCCTACAGCCAGAGCCACACACTCAATGGCCGCAAATGGCTGGCCTTTCTCGACAACCGCTGCCCTGCGGCGGGCCTGACCCGCTGGATGGTATTGGTGGAAGGCGCCTACAAGCCTGAATGCAAACTCGACGACAAAGCCATCGCCGGCCTGACCCAAGCCGTCGACACCTGGATTCGCAAACATGTTTGAGTTCGCCTGGCCGTGGATCTTCGTCCTGTTGCCATTGCCTTGGTTGATGCGCTTTATCCTGCCCGTCGCCGACAGCGGCGAACCCGCGCTGAAGGTCAGCTACCTCGCCGACCTCGAAGGCCTGGCCCGCCGTCGTGCGCGAGTGAACCTGCCGGGCTGGCGCCAGCAAGCGCCGTTCGTGGTGTTGTGGCTGCTGCTGTTGACTGCCGCCGCGCGCCCCGAATGGCTCGGCGAACCGCTGCCGATTGCCGCCAGCGGCCGCGACCTGCTGGTGGCGGTGGACGTGTCCGGCTCCATGGATTTCCCCGACATGCATTGGCAGGACGACGACGTCAGCCGCCTCAGCCTGGTGCAGCACTTGCTCGGGGACTTCCTCGAAAGCCGCGAAGGCGACCGCGTGGGCCTGATCCTGTTCGGCAGCCAAGCCTACCTGCAAGCACCGCTGACCTTCGACCGCCGCACCGTGCGCACCTGGCTGGATGAAGCGCGCATAGGCATCGCCGGCAAGAACACCGCCATCGGTGACGCCATCGGCCTGGCCTTGAAACGCCTGCGCCAACGCCCGGCGCAAAGCCGCGTGCTGATTCTGGTCACCGACGGTGCCAACAACGCCGGGCAAATCGACCCGCTGACCGCCGCGCGCCTGGCGGCCGAGGAAGGCGTGAAAATCTACCCGATCGGTATCGGCGCCGACCCCGAGCAAACCGGCTCCGTAGGCATCCTTGGCGTCAACCCGAGCCTGGACCTCGACGAACCTGCGCTAAAGGCCATCGCCGAAGCCACCGGTGGCCGCTACTTCCGTGCGCGCGACGGCGACGAGCTGCAAAAGATCAAGGAAACCCTCGACCAGCTTGAGCCCGTGGCGCAACAACCGACCCAGGCCCGCCCGGCCCAGGCGTTGTACAGCGCGCCACTGGCCCTGGCTTTGATCTTGAGCATGTTATTGGTGATCCAGGAACGCTGGCCTAATAACGCCTTGCAACGGGCCTTCGACAAACTCTCGACCAAGGGCATCTTCCTGCAACAGCATCCAGAATGGCGCCAACGCCTTAAACGCCTGCGCTTGCGGAGGCGTCGATGATCGACCTGTGGCCACACTGGTTCCGCCCCTGGTGGCTGTTGCTGCTGCCGCTGCTCGGTTGGTTGCTGTGGCAGCTGTGGCATCGGCAAAAACGTGCAGGACGCTGGCAGATGATCCTGCCACCCGCGTTTCACGCAGTGTTGCTCAGTGGCGGCAGCGGGCGCGAGAGCAAAACACCGTGGGTGGTACTGGGCATCGCCTGGCTGCTCGCAGTACTGGCGCTGCTTGGCCCCAGTTGGCAGAGAGTCGAACAGTCCAGCCAGAAACCGGCCGACCCGCTGGTGGTATTACTGGAACTGACCCCGGAAATGCTCGCCACCGACAGCCCGCCCAATCGCCTGGAACAGGCGCGCCGCAAGCTCTATGACTTGTTGCAGGCACGGGACAACGCGCCGACGGCCATCGTGGTGTATGCCGGCAGCGCCCACACCCTGGTGCCGCTGTCGGACGACCTGGGCACCAGTCGCAACCTGCTGGAAGCCTTGCGCCCCTCGATCATGCCCGAAGCCGGCCATCGCGCCGATCTGGCGGTGGACAAAGCCCTGGACCTGCTCAAGCAAGGTGGCCTCGGCCAGGGGCGCCTGCTGCTGGTGGGCTCATCACTGTCCAAGCAGGAACGCCAGGGCATCCGCCTCCTGCTACAAAGTGCACAGGCCCCGGCCTTGTCAATCCTCGGCATCGGCAGCCGCGAAGGCACTCCCGTTACCCAGGAGAGTGGCGAATTCCTCAAGGATGATCAGGGCGCGATCCTGGTACCGCGCCTCGACAGCCCGACCCTCAAGGCCTTCGCCAGTGAAATGGGTGGCCGCTACCGCGCCGCGCGACTGGATGACAAAGACCTGCGCCAACTCGGCCTGCTCGATGGCCCACAGTCCATGCGTAACGACGGCCAACTGCTGCACCTCGACACTTGGGCCGACCAGGGTTACTGGCTGCTCCTGCCTCTACTGCTGCTGGCCGCCTGTGCCGGGCGTCGCGGTTGGCTGTTCTGTCTGCCCCTGCTGTTGCTGGGTGCGCCGCAACCGAGCTATGCCTTTGAACTCCAGGACTTGTGGCTACGCCCCGACCAACAGGGCCAGTACCTGCTCAAACACAAGCGCCCCGCCGAAGCCGCCGAACGCTTTGAAGACCCGCAGTGGCAAGGCGTGGCGCTGTACGAAGCCGGCAACTATGCCGAAGCGATCAAACGCTTTGCCGAAGGTAATGACGCCTACTCCCACTATAATCGCGGTAATGCGCTGGCCAGGTCCGGCGAACTGGAGGCGGCGATTGACGCCTACGAACAAGCCCTGGAAGCCCAGCCCGACCTGCAGCCAGCGTTGAAAAACAAGGCACTGGTGGAAAGCCTGATCCGGGAACAGTCCCAAGCCAAGCCTGCCGAGCCGGCCAAAAACGAGGATGACGAAACCACCCAACCCGGCCAAACTGCGCAACCGGGTGCCAGTGGACAAAGCAATACCGGTGGCGAACAGTCCGCCCAAGGCCAGGGCGAAGCCGGTAACACCGACAGCCAGGCAGGCACTTCGCCAAAAGCCGGCGGCAACGAGGTGCCGGGCAGCGAATTGGGCGATGAACAAACCACCACACCGCCGCTGCGCCCCTCCGATGCCAGCCTTGACGGTGAACATCGTCAGGCCCTGGAGCAATGGCTGCGGGAGATTCCGGACAACCCCGGTGAACTGCTGCGCCGCAAATTCTGGTATGAACAGCAACAACATCAGGACAAGACTCGATGAGCCGCCGCACCACCCTTCTGCTCCTGCTCGCGTTATCGGCAGGCCACGCCCAGGCGGCGAACCTGGTCGCCAGCGTCGACCGCAGCCGCGTCAATTCCGGGGAGACGGTGGAGCTGACGGTGGAGTCCAGCGACGTCACGCAGTTCGGCAAACCGGACCTGTCGCCCCTGGATGCGCAATTCGAAGTCAGCGGTACGCGCCAGATCAACCAGCTCACCACCCTGGGCGGCGATAACCACGCTACCACGCGCTGGATTATCACCTTGCTGCCCAAGGAAAACGGCACCGTGGTGATTCCACCACTGCAAGTGGGCGAGCTGAAGACCCAACCGATCAGCCTGCAGGTGGTAGAAACCGCCAGCCAGAACACCAGCGCCGAACTGGCTCCGGTGTTCATCGAAGCCAACCTCGACCAGAACAGCGTGTACGTGCAGGCCCAGGCCTTGTTGACGGTGCGCGTGTACCACTCAGTGTCGCTGTATGACGACAGCAGCATGACGCCGCTGCAGATTCCCGATGCCCGCATCGAGCAGTTGGGCGAGTCACGTACCTACGAAAAAGTCATCAACAGCATCCGCCATGGCGTGATCGAAACCCGCTACGCGATCTATCCGCAACACAGCGGGGCCCTGGTCATTCCGGCGCAGACGTTCAGCGCCACGCTGGTGGAAGCGCGCCCGCCGCAAGAAAACACGCTGCAGGGCACCAAGCCGGGCAAACTCATCCACGTCAGCTCGGCCGAGCTGCCGTTGACCGTCAAGCCCAAGCCGGAGCTGTACCCGGCCGATGCGCCCTGGTTGCCCGCACGCAGCCTGACCCTGACGGAAAGTTGGAACCCCGAGCCTGATCACGTTCAGGTCGGCGATTCCCTGACCCGCAGCCTCACGATCAAGGCCGAAGGCCTGTCGAGCGCGCAGTTGCCGGCGCTTCCCAGCACCGATGCCAATGGCTTGCGCCGCTATCCCGACCAACCGGTGCTGGGCAACCAGAACAACGACCGTGGCCTGATCGGTAGCCGTGAAGATCGCGAAGCACTGGTCCCCACCCGCGCCGGCGCTCTGGAGCTACCGGAAGTTGAGGTGGTGTGGTGGAACACCCACGAAGACCACCTCGAGCGCACCCGTCTGCCTGCTCGCACCCTACAAGTGGCCACCAACCCGAGCCTGGTGGTGGACACTCCCGCCACGCCGACCGTCATCACCGCCCCTGACGATGACCGCCTGTGGCTGTGGCAACTCAGCACACTGATCCTCACGTGCACGACCCTGCTGGGCTTCGGCCTGTGGTGGCGTGCGCGCCGGCAACCCGCCGTACAACGCGCCGCGCAAACCGGCCCGAGCCCACGCAGCCTGCTCGACGACCTCAAGCGCGCCACCCAGGCCAACGACCCTCAGGCTACGCGCCAGGCACTGGACGCATGGGCGCGGCAACAGCCGGAAACCCTGGCCGACATGGCTGCGCGGTTTATCCCATTGTCGGATGCACTGGATGGATTGAACGGTGCGTTGTACAGCGAGAGCGGCCAATATTGGCTGGGCGAAGACCTGTGGCGCGCCGTCAAAGCCATCCCGATGACCGAGCGCACCCAGGACCCGGCAACCGACACCACCAGCTTGCCGCCGCTGTATCCCAAGTAATCGCAGATCTGTCTGACTCCACAAAACAAATGTGGGAGGGGGCTTGCCCCCGATGACGGTGGGTCAGCGACAGATAAGCTGACTGAGACGCCGCCTTCGGGGGCAAGCCCCCTCCCACAGGTTTACAGGTAAACTCCCCTCCTTTTCATCTATTCCACGGAGTTCGCCTTGCGTCTGTTTCACACCTCCGACTGGCACCTGGGCCAAAACCTCCACGGCCAGGAACGCGACTTTGAACACGCCTGTTTCCTTGAGTGGCTGCTGGGCCAATTAAAAGTCGATCTGCCGGATGTACTGCTGATCGCCGGCGATATCTTCGACACCGTCAACCCGCCGCTCAAGGCGCAGGAGCGGCTGTATGATTTCATCATCAGTGCCCATGAACAGAACCCCAAGCTGACGATTGTGATGATCGCTGGCAACCACGACTCCGGCTCCCGTATTGAATTGCCCGCGCCGCTGATGCGCCGTTTGCGCACGCACGCCTTGGGCCGCGTGCTGTGGCTGGATGATGGCCAGCTCGACGCCGAGCGCCTGCTGATCCCGCTGCCCGACGCCAAAGGCAAGATCGCCGCCTGGTGCCTGGCCCTGCCCTTCCTGCGCCCTGCCGAAGTGACCGGCGCCCAGTTGGGGGACGACTACCTGCGCGGTATCGGCCAGGTGCATGAACGGCTGATCGCCGCCGCCAACACCAAACGCAAGAAAGGCCAGGCGCTGATTGCCATCAGCCACGCGCATATGGCCGGTGGTTCGGTGTCGGAAGACTCCGAACGCAGTCTGATCATCGGCAATGCCGAGGCGCTGCCGGCGAACCTGTTCGATAGAAGTGTCGCCTATGTCGCCCTCGGCCATTTGCACAAGCCGCAGCAAGTGAACGGCGAGGAACGCATTCGCTACAGTGGGTCACCGATTCCGCTGTCGTTTTCCGAAATTGGCTATAAGCACCAGATTCTCGACGTGATGTTCCAGGGCGAACGACTGGTGAGCGTCGAACCCCGTTTGATCCCTCGCTCGGTCGATCTTCACCGCCTGGACGCCGCGCCCCTGGCCGATATTCTCAAGCAACTGGCGGACCTGCCCGACACCGATCTGCTGGCCGAAACCCAGCGCCATCCCTGGTTGGAAGTGCGTGTGCGCCTTGACGAACCACAACCGGACCTGCGCCATCAAATCGAAACCGCCCTGCAAGGCAAGGCTGTGCGCCTGGTGCGCATCGCCGCCGAATACGCGGGCAAAGGCAGCCGCGAAGACAGCGATGAAGATCGCCTGATCGAACTCGACCAGCTCACGCCACAGGAACTGTTCAGCCGAGCCTGGCAGGACAGTTACGGCAGCGAAGTGGACGAACAGACCTTGAAGGATTTCGCCGTGCTGCTCCAGGAAGTGCAACAGGAGGACGAACAGCCATGAAGATCCTCGCCATCCGCCTGAAAAACCTCGCCTCCCTGGCCGGCCCGTTTGAAATCGACTTTACCGCCGAGCCCCTGGCCAGTGCCGGGTTGTTTGCAATCACCGGGCCGACGGGCGCGGGTAAAAGTACCTTGCTCGATGCGCTGTGCCTGGCGTTGTTTGGCGCAGTGCCACGCCTGGGTGATACCGGCCAGGCCAAGATGCCGGATGCCGACAGCGACATCTCCATCGGTGACCCGCGCACCCTGCTGCGACGCGGTACGGGCGGCGGTTATGCCGAGGTGGATTTCGTCGGTGTCAGCGGCCGCCGATACCGTGCGCGCTGGGAAGCCAATCGCGCCCGCGACAAGGCCAGCGGCAAGTTGCAGAACAGTCGGCAAAGCCTGATTGACCTGGACAGCGACCAACTGCTGGCCAGCCAGAAAACCGAATACAAAACCCAGCTGGAACTGGCCCTGGGCCTGAACTTTGAGCAATTCACCCGTGCGGTATTGCTGGCACAAAGCGAGTTCAGTGCGTTCCTCAAAGCCAACGACAACGAGCGCAGCGAACTGCTGGAAAAGCTCACCGATACCGCGCTCTACACCCAACTGGGCCGCCGTGCATTCGACAAGGCCAAGGACACCAAGGAGGCCCACAAGCTGTTGCAGGACCAAGCCACCGGCGTGGTGCCATTAGCCCCTGAAGTACGGGCCGAACTCGACCAACAATTGACCGAGGCCCAGCAGCGACTCAAGACCCAACAAGCCCAGCTCAAGCTGCTTGAGCTGCAGCACACCTGGCTCAAGGAGCTGCGCGAATGGCAGGAGCGCCAGCAGGCAGCGGCTGAACAGTTGCAGCAGGCCCAGCAGCAATGGAATGAACAGGCCCAGCAACGTGAGGATTTAAGTCGCCTGGACCAGTTGGCACCGCAACGCCATCATTTTGCCCGACAGGCCGAACTCGGCACTTTGCTGGTGCCCCTCGCCGTACAGATTCAGCAGCACATCGAGCAACAAAGCACATTGCATAGCCGCCAGGAGCAGGCACAGCAGCAACAAGCAGCCGCGCAACTGGCGTTGACTGACGCCCTGAAACATCAGGCCGACGCCGTACCGTTGTTGCGCCAGGCCTTCGAAGAACAAAACACCCTCGCCCGCCTGAGCAAGGACGTCGCCAAGCGCACCGAAGACCAGCATGTGCAGGAAACCGCCTGCACTGAGGGGCAGGCCGCGCTGAATGGATTGCTGGAAAAACAGGCCCAGGTAGGCGAACGCCTGCAACACTTGGCCGCCGAGCTTGAACGCAGCAGCGCCCTCGCACCGCTGAGTGATGCCTGGACCGCTTACCGTGACCGCCTGCAACAACTGATGCTGATCGGCAACCGCCTGAACAAAGGCCAGGCCGAGCTGCCGCAGTTGGAACAAGGCGCCACCACCACCGCCGCGCAGTTTGCCCAGCAGCGTGAGGCCTTGGACTTGTTGTATCAGGAAGCCGGCGCCGAACCCCATGCCGTGGCCGAGCAGATTCAATTGCTTGCCAGCCTGTTGCAGGATAATCGCAAGCAACAACGCGCCTTCGAAGACCTCACACGGCTGTGGGACAACCAGCAACAGCTGGATCAACAGAGCGATGCACTGACGCAAAAACTCGCCAATGCCCAACAACAGCGCGAGAAGCTGAACCACACTGGCCTGCAAGCCAAGGCCGAACTCGCCGTGGCCGAGCAAACCCTGACGGTGACCAAGCAATTGCTCGAACGCCAGCGTCTGGCCCGCAGTGCCAGCGTCGAGGAGTTGCGCGAACAGTTACAGGATGACCAGCCGTGCCCGGTGTGTGGCAGCCATGAACATCCCTACCACCAGCCTGAGGCGTTGCTGCAAAGTCTCGGCCGCCATGACGAAAACGAAGAGGCCACGGCGCAGAAAGCTGTCGACACCCTCAAGGAAACACTGACCGAGCTGCGCGGCGAAGTGGGTGGCTTGATCGCCCAGCAAAAGGAGTTCCTGCAACAGCAGGAGCAGTTGGCCACGCAACAACTGGCGCTGAAACCCAGCCTTGCGGCGCATCCATTGTCCGCCTCGCTGTTCAATCAGGACACTGCACAACGTAGCGCCTGGTTAGCCCAACAACTCAACCAGCTCACGCAAAGCATCACCCAGGATGAGCAACGCCAGGGCGCCCTGCTCAACCTGCAACACAATGCCGGGCGCCTGCAGCAACAACTGCAAGCCGCCCAAGACGCGAGCCAGCAAGCCCGTCAGTTACTGGTGGACCAGCAACGCGAGCTGTCCAACGACCGTGACCGGCTTGAAGAAGAGCTCAGTGCCTTCGCCAGCGTACTGCCTGCCGCGACCCTGGAAGGTCTGCGCCGCGAGCCGGCCGCGACCTTTATGCAGTTGGACCAGCAAGTCAGCCAGCGCCTTGAACAATTGGGTCATCAGCGCGACGAACAGGCCGAGCAGCAAGAACGTCGGCAAGCCATCGAGAAAGAACAAACCCATCAGCAACATCGCCAGCAACAACTGGACGTGCTGCATCAGCAGGTCACCGAGCTGGCCGCCCAGCAGCAAGCGTCCCAGGCAACACTCAGCGCGTTGTTGGGCGAGTCCCCTAGCGCCGAACAGTGGCAGCAACAGGTGGATCAGGCCGTCGCGCAATCCCGTCAGCACGAAGCCGACGCCAACCAACAACTGCAAGACATCCGCAACGCTTTGACTCAGTTGGCTGCCGACCTCAAGGCCCAGCAGGAACGCCAGCAAGCGCTGAGCACCGAGCAACACACCCTCGGCGAACGCTTGAGCGAATGGCGTGCGCTGCATCCTGAACTGGATGATGACGGCCTCACACGCTTGCTGGCATTCGATGGCAATGCGGTCAGCGTATTGCGCCAGCAGGTGCAACACAGCGAAAAAGCTGTCGAGCAGGCCAAGGTGCTGTTGCAGGAGCGTGAACAGCGTCTTGCCGAACACCAGGCCCAGCACAACGGCAATCTGGAAGCCGAGCAGTTGGACAGCACCCTCGCCGCCCTCAATCAGCAACTGGCCGAGTGCGAGAGGCAGTGCGCGGAGCTGCGCGCACGGCAGGTCGAGGATCAGCGACGTCAGGACGCCAATCATGCGCTGGCCGAGCAAATCGCCCAGGCCTATGACGAATGGCAGCGCTGGGCGCGGTTGAATGCACTGATCGGCTCAGCCACCGGCGACACCTTCCGCAAGATCGCCCAGGCCTACAACCTCGACCTGCTGGTGCACCACGCCAACGTGCAATTGCGTCAACTGGTGCGTCGCTACCGCCTCAAGCGCGGCGGCAGCATGCTGGGGCTGTTGGTGATGGACACGGAAATGGGTGATGAGCTGCGCTCGGTGCACTCGTTGTCCGGGGGTGAGACGTTCCTGGTGTCATTGGCACTGGCCTTGGGCCTGGCCTCGATGGCGTCCAGCACGTTGAAGATTGAGTCGCTGTTTATCGACGAAGGCTTCGGCAGCCTCGACCCCGAGTCACTGCAACTGGCGATGGACGCGTTGGACGGTTTGCAGGCCCAGGGGCGCAAGGTGGCGGTGATTTCCCACGTACAGGAAATGCATGAGCGCATCCCGGTGCAGATCCAGGTCAAACGCCAGGGCAACGGCTTGAGCACCCTGGAGGTCAAGTGAGCGAGGCGTTGCTGTATTCATTTCGGCGCTGCCCGTATGCGATGCGAGCGCGCCTGGCCTTGCGCTATTCAGGCGTGCCGGTGCAGATCGTCGAGGTCAGCCTCAAGGCCAAACCGGCCGAGATGCTGGCCCTGTCGCCCAAGGGCACGGTGCCGGTACTGAGTGTTGACGGGCGAGTGATTGAAGAGAGCCTGGAAATCATGCAATGGGCGCTGACGCAACACGACCCTGATGATTGGCTGCTGCAAGGTGACCCAGCGGTGCTGGCGCTGGTTGCCGAGAATGACCAGGTGTTCAAACATCACTTGAATCGATACAAGTACGCTGAACGCTATCCGGAGCACCCGATGGAACATTATCGGGCCGAGGGCGAGGTGTTCTTGCAGAAGCTGGAGGGTTTGTTGGCAGAACGGGATTACCTGATGGCCGACCACCTGACCCTGGCGGATGCTGCACTGGCGCCGTTTGTGCGTCAGTTTGCCCATGTGGATCGAGTGTGGTTTGCCGGTACTCCGTACAAGCGGTGTCAGGCTTGGCTTGAGCGCTTCTTGGAATCGCCACTATTTATCGCGGTAATGGCGAAATCCTAAACCCAACACAATCAAATGTGGGAGCTGGCTTGCCTGCGATGCTGACGACTCGATCCAACTGATACACCGAGTTGATTTCATCGCAGGCAAGCCAGCTCCCACATTTGACCGTCACTCAGCTCAAGCTCACTGCTGGGTCTTGTGATCCAGTGCGGCATAGAAGTTGGCGCTCTGTTGCAAGTATTTCTGGGTGTAGGCAGTGGTGCTGGATTTTTTGCCGGTGACTTCCACGCTGGCGGCGGCAGGCAGGGCCACGGTGGCGGAAACAGCAGAAGCGGCGATGATCGAGAAGAGATTGAAGTTCATGGCGGTAACCCTTGTGTTCGTTTGGTTAGGTGGCCTGGGAAGACCTTGGAACCAAACTTACGCCCGAGGGTTGAACCTTAAAAATTCTTTGAAACAG
>NZ_JBOICG010000389.1:0-3138 GCF_050739995.1 Pseudomonas sp.
GTCTGGGGCAGCGAACGACCATCGTCGGAGCGCAGGATTGGCAGCACCGGCATCCATTCGCCGACCTTCAGCTCGGTCTTCGACAGTTTGGTTTTCAACGCTACGCCTAGACGGCCGAAGTTGTCGGCGGGGCGCCCGTCACTGTCGAGCGGCAGCAGTTGGGTGCCACCCGTACCTTTGCCGCCATCGAGCTTTTGCGAATACAGGCCGAGCACATCAAGCCCGAAACCCACGGTGCCCTGGGTGAAGCCGGATTTGGCATCGAGGATGAAGTTCTGCGTCCACTCCTGGGCCTTGGCCTGGGGAAACGTAGGGTCGGTGAAATTACGGTTGAAGTAGGCGTTGCGTAGATTGAGCGTGGCCTTGGCGTCGTCGAGAAAACCGTCGGCCTGGGCACTGAAGGGAAGCGTGAACGCCAGGCTGCCGAGACCGAGAAAACCAAGACGCGAGGAATTGCGGGCGAGTGAACTCACAGTGAAGCTCCATTTTTGTTGTTTTTATTATTTGTTATACGTTGTCGTACAACATGGCGAGAGATATTTGCGAGGTTTCTGTGGCTTGTCAACTAGAAGTTATACGATGACTTGATCGGTATCGATCAACAGTGTGGGAGGGCTTGCTCCCACATTGGAGTGCATTCCAACGTGAGGTCTTAGTTGGCAATGACCATCGGGGGGAGCGTGCCAAGCAGCGAAACGGCCGCCACCGCCGCCACGCCCAGCAACCATTCCACCATCACACTGGCCTTTAAACTGCCCAGGCGTTCTTCGCAGCGGTCGATACGCAAGCGGTTCAGGAGTGCCAGTGCCAACATGCCCAGCACCAACAGCACCTTGATCAACAGAATCAGCGCGAACCCACTGAACAACGGCGTAGGCCACAGCTGCCCGGTCAGCACGCGCACATTGATCAAGCCCGTGACCAACAGACCGGCGACCAGGCCATAACCCACCCCGCTGAAGCGCTTGAGAGTCGCTGCCAGCGCATAGCGTTGCGGCTGCCTGAGGATCAGCACCAACAGCAACAACCCTCCGAGCCAAGCGCCGACGCACATCAGGTGCACCACTTGGTTGAGGATCAGCAGTTGCCCGCTCAGGCCATTGAGCATGGCGCCATGGCCCACCGGTGCCAACGTCGCGAGCAACAGCGCAAGGATTGGCAGGCGCATGGCCGGCCAGGGTCTACTCAGCACGACCACCAGCACAAGGTTCAGCAACAGGTGCCAGACCCACACCTGGCCAAAGAAGGTTTTACCCAGCACCAGCTGCACAGTGTCCGGTTGCAGCGCCGCGTCCCAGCTACCGGCCATGCTGGCGGTGATCAACAGCAACCAGGCCACGCCGGAGCACAACCCCAGCCAGGCAAGTGCGCGGGTGAGGCGCAGCAGTTGCCGGTCGAGTGCCGGGTGCAGTTCAGTGCCCAACAGCCAGGGCCTGAAGGCACAGGCCCCGAACATCAACAGCACGACGATGAAATGCACAAAACGGCACAGGACCAGCAGCGTCGCCATGGGTTATTGGCCGACCTTGAAGCTGTATTCACCGTTGCTCTTGTGGGTATCGACCGACACCGCGTTCCACACCACTTTGTAGTTGCCGGCGGCAAGCGGTGCGGCGGGCGTGACTACCAATGTCTTCTTGTCGGCGTCGGGGGTTTCCAGGCCCTTGATCGCGACTTCGGTGCCGTCCTTGCTCAGGGAGACTTTGGTGAAGGTGGCTTCGACGCCCTCGCTGAAGGTCAAGCGCAGGTCGGCGGGTGCCGCGACCGTGCTGTCGGCCGCAGGCGTCGAGCTTTTCAGGTGGGCGTGGGCGAACGCGGTAGAGGCACCCAGCAGGGAAGCGAGCAGGGCGACGGTGGTCAGGGCTTTCTTGATCAACATTGTTCAATACCTTCAGGTTAGGAAGTCGGTAGAGCCATGTGCAGCAAGGGAAAGGGTTTGCCTTCGCCATCCAGCGGCGAGCGCGCGACCTGGATGAAACCATAGTGCAGGTAGAACCCCACGGCCTGTGGGTTTTGTTCGTTGACGTCCACCGTCAGGGTGTCATGGCGGGCGCGGGCATGGTCGAGCAATTGCCGGCCGATACCCTGGCCACGATGGTCGGGGTCGATAAACAGCATTTCCACATTGTGCCCACCGGTGCCGATGAAACCGGCGATACCGTTTGGGTCTTCATACACCCACACATCCAGGGCGGGCATGGGCAGGTAAGTGTCGCGCACCAGCGGCAGCAAACGCTGGATATCATCCTCGGGGAGGAAGTCATGGGTGGCACGCACCGAGCGCTCCCACAGTGCGCCCAGCACTGCGTCGTCGGTGGCCACACGCGGTCTAATCGTCATGATCATGATCCTTCATAGGGACCGCGATGCTAACCAATCCGTTTTCCAGGGGAAAGCTTCGCGTCAGAAGTTTCATTGTGGCGTGTCGCCGCGGTCTAGAGCCGATGGTAGTCTTGGGGCCATGTTGTTGTCAGGGAGCCCTTATGGGCAATCACAAGATCGGAATTCGTCGGGTCAACGTCGAGAAAATCCTGCTGGCGGCGGAAAAAGTCTTCGCCGTGAAAGGCTATGGCAGCACCGCCATGGCCGATATCGCCGAAGAAGTGCAGCTGCCGCGTTCCAACCTGCATTACTACTTCACCACCAAGAGCGAGCTGTACAGCGCCGTACTCTTCGACCTGCTGGAGGTATGGAAGCAGGACGCCCTGAGCTTCGAAACCTTCGACGACCCGCGCGTGGTACTCAGCAGTTACATCCGCGCCAAGATGCAGCGCTCGCGGACGCGGCCTTATGGGTCGAAGGTCTGGGCCAACGAAATCATCCACGGCGCACCGACCTTGGGTCAGGCGCTGGATGAAAGCCTGTACGACTGGGCCAAGATGAAGGAAGCGAAAATTCGCCAGTGGGTGGAAGATAAACGCATCCTGCCGGTGGAACCGTCGAGTCTGCTGTACATGATCTGGGCGTCGACCCAACACTATGCGGACTTTGATCACCAGGTGACGATTCTGAATGATCACCAGCCGTTGTCGGACATGCAGTTCGAGAAAGCGATCCAGACGGTGACCAGTGTGATTTTGCGGGGGATTGGGTTGGAGCCTTGAGCTTTGGTGAGGCTGATGGCCTCATCGGGGGCAA
>NZ_JBOICG010000390.1:0-1860 GCF_050739995.1 Pseudomonas sp.
GGTCGAATGTGGGAGCGGGCTTGCTCGCGAAGGCGGCATCAGCCCTCACACAGAATCAGCTCTGGCATTTGGGGCAAAACACACTCGCCCGCTGCCCCAACACCACATTGCGTAACTCGGTCCCGCAGACTTTGCACGCCTCACCGCCCCGGCCGTAGACGAACAACTCCTGCTGGAAATACCCCGGTTGCCCATCGCCACCGATAAAGTCGCGCAACGTGGTGCCGCCTCGTTCGATGGCAGCCGCCAGCACACGCTTGATCTCAATCGCCAGCTTCAAGTACCGCGCCCGTGAAATGCCGCCGGCCTCTCGGCGCGGGTCAATCCCCGCCGCGAACAGCGCTTCCGTCGCATAAATATTGCCCACGCCCACCACCACCGCGTTGTCCATGATGTACGGTTTCACCGCCATCGAGCGCCCACGGGACAGTTTGAACAGGCGATCGCCATCAAACAGGTCGGTCAAAGGCTCCGGCCCGAGGCGAACCAGCAGTTCATGGTTGTACGGGTCCTGGCTCCACAGCATCGCCCCGAAGCGTCGCGGGTCGGTGTAGCGCAGCGCCAGGCCGGACTCGAGTTCGATGTCCACATGCTCATGCTTGAGCGCCGGCAGGCCGACCTCCACCAGGCGCAGGTTGCCCGACATGCCCAAGTGGCTGATCAGGGTGCCCACTTCAGCGTTGATCAACAGGTACTTGGCCCGCCGCTCCACCAGCACGATGCGCTGCCCGGACAGCCGCACATCCAAGTCCTCCGGGATCGGCCAGCGCAGGCGTCGCTCACGCACCACCACACGGCTGACGCGCTGACCTTCCAGATGCGGCGCAATCCCGCGGCGGGTGGTTTCGACTTCTGGTAACTCGGGCATGTGGACCTCTTGAAGACAGGTTTAGTGGGCGCCCAGCTCGCGGATCGACAATTTCATGCTTTCGAAGTCGTAGTCCGACAGGCCCACGTAATCCAGCACCAGATGGCCGATGGCATTCCACTCATGGTCCACCGCCTGGTTGCCCAGCACGCGGTAGGACGAACAAATGTGCTCGGCCATTTTCAGGATCGCCAGCAGGTTTTTCAGTTGCGGATTGCGCGATGACTCATCGCTGAAAATCGCCAGGGCGTTGTGGTGGTTGGCGATGGCGTCGGTCACATGCTCCGGCAGGCGCCAGGATTTGGCGGTGTAGTACCCGACCACCGCATGGTTGGTGCTGAACGCGTTGTTCTCGGTGTCGACCACGCGACAATCCGGGCCGGCGTTGGCGTAAGCCTCTTCCAGCACTGCCATGTAGTTGGGAAAGCGCTTGAGCATCAACGGCACGCCACAGTCGTGGAACAGGCCCAGGGCATACGCCTCGTCGATGGCTTGCGAACCGGTGCGCTTGGCCAGGGTCAGGCAGGTCATGGCCACATCCTGGGCGGTGTCCCAGAAACGGTTGAGGGTGACGATAGTGTCGTCACTCATCTCACCCTTGATCGACTGCGCGTTGATCAGGTTGATGATCGAACGGCTGCCCAGCAGGTTCACCGCGCGCTGGATCGAAGCGATCTTGTTGCTCAAGCCGTAATACGGCGAGTTGACGATTTTCAGCAGTGCGCCGGACAGGCCGGGGTCCTGGGCGATCAACCGTGCGATCACTTCCAGGTCCGGGTCGGGCATGTACTGCTCCATCTGCAAATCCACCATGATTTGCGGTTGAGGCGGCACGCTGATGCCTTGCAGGGCCTGTTGGATCTGTTCGGGAGAAAGCTCTTGGGACATAAGTACACACTCTGGGCTAGGCGGGGATTCTAACCTCTATGCGAAGCTGACCGACACCTCAAAACCCGATCAAATGTGGGAGCTGGCTTGCCTGCGATAGCGGT
>NZ_JBOICG010000391.1:0-3865 GCF_050739995.1 Pseudomonas sp.
GTTAGTCACACCGCGGTGATGCCATCGCAGGCAAGCCAGCTCCCACACAAGCCCGGCTCCTACATTTTTTGAGGGTGTTTATTCAGGAAAGCGGCGGCAAACCATAGGCAGCCAAATCAAAATCCGCGAGTTTGCGGATGATCTGGTCGGCATGCTGGTACTTGCTGTCGGCCATGGCTTCATCCGGCACGGCGATGGCGGTCATGTTCGCGGCCTTGGCGGCCGTGACACCGAACGGCGAGTCCTCGAACACCAGGCAATCCTCGGGCGCGACGCCCAGGCGGCGGGCCGCGGTGAGGAAAATGTCTGGCGCGGGTTTGGCAGCCCCCACTTCCGGGTCATCGGCGGTGACGATGGTGCCGAACAGGCCAAACCACTCGCGGTGCAAGGTGGTCTTGTGGCCAAACGAATTACGCGACGAACTGGTGCCCACGGCAATCGGGATGTTATGCGCCTTCAAGTGCCGGACCAGCGCTTCGGCGCCAGGCATTCCCAAGGCCTTGGGGAAACGCTCGCTCATCAGCGGTTCGCGGATTTCGAGGAATTCAGCCGGGGTGATCGGCAGGTCCAGCGCCTTGACCACGTAGTCGGCCAGGTCCTGGGCACCGCGCCCGATGATGTGCTGCTTGATGCCCCAGTCATAGGTACGGCCGTAGCGTTCGGCGATGATCTGCGTCACTTCGGTGTAGATACCTTCCGTGTCCAGCAACAACCCGTCCATATCGAAAATCACGGCCTTGATCGGACCGACAGCGGTACGCGGTGCATTCATCACAACAGAACCTGGAGGAAGGACTAAAAGGATTCAGCACAATAACGGCCACGCTTGTCGACAGGCAACCCTTTAGACTGTGCGCCTTTCCTATTGAAGTGCCCGCGATGCTCTACCGTCTAGCCGCCGACAGCCTGGTGCTGTTTCACCTCTGCTTTATCCTGTTCGTACTGTTCGGTGGCCTGCTCGCCCTTAAATGGCGCCGAGTGATATGGCTGCACCTGCCCGCCGTCGCCTGGGGCATCGCTGTGGAGGTGCTGCACCTGCCCTGCCCGCTGACCCGTTGGGAAAACCTGTTTCGCCACCTCGCCGGGCAAGACGGCTATGGCGGTGGCTTCATCGAGCACTACATCCTCACATTGATCTATCCCGCGGGCCTGACCGCGAATATTCAACTGGTGCTGGGCGCGGTGGTGGTGCTGATCAACCTGGTGGTGTATGCACGTTTGATCAGGCGCGCTTAGGCAGGCAACCCAAGCCATCCAATGTGGCCTCCACCGCCTGTTCCAGCGGTGTGTGGGGCTCCTTGCCCAATACCGCGACCAGACGCTGGTTGTCCATGCGCAATGGTGTGCGCCAGAGGTAACGCATCTCCTGCATCTCGCGGAAGGTGACGACAAAAGGTGCGGCCAACGTCGACAGCCACCAGGGAAAAACGCTTACACGGGGTTGCCGACCCGACCTACGTAACACCACGCGCTGGATGGCCTCGCTCATCTGCGTGCCATCGGTATCGATATGGCCCGCCATGTGAAAACTGGCGAAAGCATCGAGAGTGGCACGGCGCTCAAGCAACTCGACTATCGTACAGGCCACGTCCGGCAGGTAGGCCCATTGATGCAACACGCCTCGCGCCCCCGGATAACTCACTTTGGCGACCGGTTTTCCAGGCTTGAGCAGCCCCATGGAGAACCAACTGCTACCCGCACGGGCGCCGAAAAAATCCCCGGCGCGCACGACCAGCACCCGCGCGCCCTGCTGGGAGGCGACCAGCAAACGTTGCTCCATTTGCACGCGGATCGCGCCCTTGCGCGTCTGCGGATGCTGGGGCGAATCCTCATGCAGCACGGGAAAGGCATCCGGCCCGAAGTTGTAGACCGTACCCGGCAACACAATGGTCGCGCCCTCGGCGATAGCGGCCGCGATGGTGTTGTCGATCATCGGCAGCACCAGCCCGGCCCAATTGCGATAACCCGGTGGGTTGACGGCATGGACGATCACCTCGCAACCACGCGCCGCCGACAGCACGTCCTGCCGATTGAGTGCATCACCCGCACGCCAGGTAAGACTGGGGTTCTGGCGACGGGCTTTGTCCACATCCCGAGTCAACGCACATACGTCCCAGCCCGCCGCTACCAGTTGCCGCGCGACTTCGCCACCAATTCCGCCGGTTGCACCCAATACCAGAACCTTGCTCATGACCTTCTCCCACATGGATTGATGGGGCAATTGTGTGGGTGGCACTGCTATAGAGGAATTGTCGAAGACCAACCAATCGCTATACATTTATGCATGGCAGCGAATATTGGTTGGGAGCTTTACCGGTCATTCCTCGGCGTGCTCAAGGAAGGATCGTTGTCGGGGGCCGCGCGGCTGCTCGGCATCACACAGCCTACAGTCGGTCGGCATATTGCTGCGCTGGAGACGGCATTGGGCGTGGTGCTCTTCACCCGCTCGCCCACAGGGCTGTTGCCCACGGCGGTGGCTCACACCTTGCGCGCCCACGCCGAAACCATGGAACGTACCGCCGCCGCCCTGGAGCGTGCCGCCTCAGCCCAGGGCGACGAGGTACAAGGGGTGGTGCGAGTGTCGGCCAGTGAAGTGGTCGGCGTGGAAGTACTGCCGCCGATCATCACCGAGTTACGCCGCCAGCACCCGCACCTGCGGGTTGAACTGGTGCTGACCAACCGCCTCAGCGATCTGCTGCAACTGGAGGCCGACATCGCCGTGCGCATGGTCCGACCGCGCCAGGAGCAATTGCTGGCACGGCGTGTCGGCCTGATAGAAGTCGGCCTGCACGCCCGCGATGATTATCTGCAACAACATGGCATGCCGCTGCATATGCACGACCTGGCCGACCATTCGGTGATCGGCTTCGACCAGGAAAACGCCTTTATCCGCAGCCTTGCCATCAAGGGCTTCGAACGCAGCGCCTTCGCCCTCAGCAGCGACAGCGACCTGGCACAGCTGGCACTGATCCGCGCCGGTGCCGGTATCGGGGGTTGCCAGGTGCAACTGGCCAAGCGCGACCCACGTCTGCGTCGGGTGCTGCCACAGGCTTTCGCACTCAAATTGGACACCTGGGTGACCATGCACGAAGACCTGCGCAACAGCCCGCGCTGCCGGGTGATGTTTGATGCGTTGGTGGAAGGTTTGCAGCGTTACGTACAGGTTTGAGACAGCTTCACTGGTAAAGAATCAGGCTTCCCTCAATCCGTTCGTAGACGCCCCCATGTCCGAAGCCTTCGAAGTCCCCAGCCCCCACGAAAAACACGTCGAACACACCACTGAACATGCCCACGGCCGCGGTGACAATTTCGCCAGCCGCATTGCCGTGATGACCGCCCTGATGGCCACGGTCGGCGCCATGCTCAGCTACCAGGCAGGCTCCACCGAAAGTGAAGCGGCGATGGACAAGAACAACGCCGCCATCATCAAGACCGAAGCCGCCAACCAGTGGAATTACTACCAGGCCAAATCCAGCCGGCAAAACCTGGCCGAGCTGGCCTCGCACATTCCTGGCGTCGATGCGGCGCACTACAACGACGAAGTGCAACGCTACAAGAGCCAGAAGGAAGAAGTCCGTAAGCAGGCCGAAAAGCTTGAGGCCACATCAAAGGAATGGGACCGGAAATCCGAAGAGGCTTTGCATCAGCATCACCGCTGGGCGCAGGCGATGACGGCGATTCAGATCGCGATTTCGTTGGCGGCGATTACCTTGCTCACACGCAAGGAATGGCTCAAGCGCCTGTCATACACCGCCGGCGGCGTGGCGGTGGTGTTAGGCAGCCTGGCATGGCTGCATCTCTGACGGAACGCGGTCAAATGCAGGGGCGGGCTTGCTCGCGAATGCGGAGCGTCAGTAGATAGATG
>NZ_JBOICG010000392.1:0-1810 GCF_050739995.1 Pseudomonas sp.
ACCAACGACCCCCACCATGTCAAGGTGGTGCTCTAACCAACTGAGCTATGTGCCTGCTGTGGGGCGCATAATACGCAGGTATGCACCTGTCGTAAAGCGAAATTTCATAAAAAAATCAGCAGCTTTAGTGCGCCTGGCTCGCCGAGGCATCGCAGAAAATCCAAGACAACAAAAAAGGGCCCACCTTTCGGTGAGCCCTTCTGGACCGCCCAGCAGGGGCGGATTTGATTTGGTAGGCACAATTGGACTCGAACCAACGACCCCCACCATGTCAAGGTGGTGCTCTAACCAACTGAGCTACGTGCCTGCTGTGAGGCGGCATTCTACGGAATTCCGGAGGGGTGTCAACATCTTTTTTGCAGCTAACCCTATGAATATGCGAATTTTTTATTTGCGACAGGCACGCTCGTGATTTTCGGGTGGCTGGCAGGCAATTTTCAACTCAGGTAGGATCGGAGCACTCGTAAAAAATATAAAACAGAGGTTCCAGGATGGCGAACACCCCCTACCCCCAGTCGTATTACGCCGCGTCCGCCAATGCGGTCCCGCCTCGCCCGACACTGCAGGGCGAAGTCGAAACCGATGTATGCGTGATTGGTGCCGGCTACACCGGCCTTTCCAGCGCACTATTCCTTCTGGAGAACGGTTTTCGCGTGACGGTGCTGGAGGCCGCCAAGGTGGGGTTCGGCGCCTCGGGCCGCAATGGCGGGCAAATCGTCAACAGCTACAGCCGTGATATCGATGTGATTGAGCGCAGTGTCGGCCCCAAGCAAGCGCAACTGCTGGGGCAAATGGCGTTCGAGGGCGGCAAGATCATCCGTGAGCGTGTGGCCAAGTATCAGATCCAGTGCGACCTGAAGGACGGCGGCGTGTTCGCGGCACTCAACAGCAAGCACATGGGCCACCTGGAGTCGCAGAAGCGTCTATGGGAACGCTTCGGCCACACGCAGCTGGAGTTGCTGGACGAGCGCCGTATTCGCGAAGTGGTGGCCTGCGACAACTATGTAGGCGGCATGCTCGACATGAGCGGCGGGCACATTCACCCGCTCAACTTGGCACTGGGTGAAGCAGCCGCAGTGGAGTCCCTGGGCGGTACCATTTATGAACAGTCTGCGGCAGTGCGCATCGAACGCGGTGCCAACCCTGTGGTGCATACCGCCGAAGGCAAGGTCAGAGCCAAATTCATCATCGTCGCGGGCAATGCCTACCTGGGCAACCTGGTGCCGGAGCTGGCTGCCAAGTCGATGCCGTGCGGCACCCAGGTCATCACTACCGCACCGCTGGGCGATGAGCTGGCCAAGACACTGCTGCCGCAGGATTACTGCGTAGAAGACTGCAACTACCTGCTCGACTATTACCGTCTCACCAGCGACAAGCGCCTGATTTTCGGCGGCGGCGTAGTCTATGGCGCACGCGACCCTGCCAATATCGAAGCGATCATCCGACCGAAGATGCTCAAAGCCTTCCCGCAGCTCAAGGATGTGAAAATCGACTACGCCTGGACCGGCAACTTCCTGCTGACCCTCTCCCGACTGCCACAGGTCGGACGCCTGGGCGACAACATCTACTACTCCCAGGGCTGCAGCGGCCATGGCGTGACGTACACACACCTGGCAGGCAAGGTACTGGCGGAGGCGCTGAGAGGCCAGGCAGAGCGTTTTGACGCGTTTGCCGACCTGCCGCACTACCCGTTCCCAGGCGGGCAATTACTGCGCACGCCGTTTGCGGCACTGGGAGCCTGGTATTACGGGCTGAGGGATAAGCTGGGGTTCTGACCCGATCAAACTGTGGGAGCTGGCTTGCCTGCGAT
>NZ_JBOICG010000393.1:0-4077 GCF_050739995.1 Pseudomonas sp.
CGCGAAAGCGGTGTGACAGTGACAGATTCAGTGACTGGCACTCCGCATTCGCGGGCAAGCCCGCTCCCACATTTTTTGATCTGCAGTTTTTCTGGTTAACCGTGTTGGTCCTGTTTCGGTTCGCGAATCTTGTACCAGGCCACATACAGCGCCGGCAGGAACAACAGTGTCAGCAAGGTCGCGATGATGATCCCGCCAATCATCGCGTAGGCCATCGGCCCCCAGAACACTTCCCGCGCAATCGGGATCATGCCCAGGCTCGCTGCGGCGGCTGTCAGCAGGATCGGCCGGCGCCGGTGCTCAGTGGCTTCCACCACCGCATCCCACGGCGTATAGCCCGCCAGCTCATACTCGTCGATCTGCGTCACCAGGATCACCGAGTTGCGGATGATGATGCCGATCAGCGCCAAGATCCCCAGGATCGCCACGAAGCCCATGGGCGTGCCCGTGGGAATCAGCGCCAGCACCACACCGATCAGCCCGAGCGGCGCGACACTCGCCACCAGGAACATCTTCTGCACGCTGTGCAGTTGGATCATCAGGAAGGTCGCCATCAAAAACAGCATCAGCGGCACCACCTTGGCAATCGGGCCTTGGGCCTTGCCGCTTTCTTCCACGGTGCCGCCGGTGGCGACCTTGTAGCCCACCGGCAACCCCGCGCCGAATTTCTCGATGGTCGGTGCCAACTGCTTCACCAAGTCCGTGGGCTGCATCTCATCGCGTACCGATGCCTTGATGGTGATGGTCGGCTTGCGGTCCCGGCGCCATACCAGCGGCTGCTCCAGCTCATAGCGCACGGTGGCGAACGCCAGCAGCGGAATCGACGTGCCGTTGGGCGTGACGATCTGCAGGTTCTGCAAGGTTTCCGGGGTGCCACGCTCGGCATCCTCGGCGCGACCGACCACATTGATCAGGTAGATATCGTCGTGTACCTGGGTCACCGAGGCGCCACTGACCACGCTGTTCATCAACTGCGCTACGTCTTCCGACGACAGCCCCAGTTGCCGCGCCTTGTCTTGGGCGATGTCCACACGCAGCACTTTGCCCGGCTCGTTCCAGTCGTAAATGATCTCGCCCAAGTGGGTGTTCTGATCGAGCAGGGTCGCCAATTCGATGGCGTGTTTGCGCACTTGGTCGATATCGTTGCCCGACACGCGATATTGAATCGGCCGCCCGACCGGCGGGCCCATCTCCAGTGGCTGCACAAAGCTGCCGATGCCGACAAAATCATCGCGAAGGCGTTTTTGCAGGCGCGCAATCAAGGCGCCGCGCTCTTTCAGGCCCTTACTCACGATCACCAACTGTGCGTAGTAGGGGTTTTCCAATTGCTGGTCGAGGGGCAGGTAGAAACGGATCGCGCCCTGCCCGATGTAGGTGCTCCAACGGGCAATGTCCGGGTCATCCTTGATGATCGCTTCAAGGCGGTCGACGGCCTTGCGCGTCTCGTTGATCGAAGCGTTTTGCGGCAGGTTGAGGTCGACGAGGATTTCCGGGCGATCCGATGACGGAAAGAACTGGTTCTGCACGAACTGCATGGAAAACACCGACGCCACGAACAGCGCCACCGTGATGCCGATGGCCCACCAGCGATTGCGCATGGCCCACAGCATGCCGCCATTGAAGGCTCGGCCAATCCGCCCGGGCTCGGCGTCGTGGGGTTTCACATTGGCGCTGAGGATATGCACGCCGATCACCGGCGCAAACAGCACCGCCACCACCCACGACACCAGCATCGCCACGGCAATCACCGCGAACAGGGTGAAGGTGTACTCACCCGCCGAACTGGCGTTGAGACCAATCGGCACGAAGCCCGCGACCGTCACCAGCGTGCCAGTGAGCATCGGGAACGCCGTGGAGGTGTAGGCGTAGGTGGCGGCCTGCTCCTTGGTTTCGCCTTTTTCCAGGCGCGTGATCATCATCTCCACGGTGATCATCGCATCGTCCACCAGCAAGCCGAGTGCGATGATCAGGGCGCCCAGCGACACCCGCTGCATGGTGATGCCGCTGTATTCCATGAACACAAACACCAGCGCCAACACCAAGGGGATCGAGCACGCCACCACCAACCCGGCGCGCATACCAAGGCTGATAAAGCTCACCACTAACACGATGATCACCGCTTCAAACAGCGCACTGGTGAAGCCACCCACGGCCTCCTCCACCACTTCGGCCTGATCGGAGACTTTGTGCACGCCAACGCCCACCGGCAGGTCGGCGGTCAGCTCGTCCATGCGTTCATGCAGGGCCTTGCCGAAAGACTGGATATTGCCGCCCTTCTGCATCGCAATCGCCAAGCCAATAGCCGGCTTGCCGTTGAAGCGGAACATCGGCCGCGCCGGGTCGACGTAGCCACGGCTGATGTCGGCGATATCCGCCAAGCGATAGAAGCGGTCGTTGAGCCGCAGGTTGACGTTGGCCAGGTCCTTCTCCGAGGCGAACTGCCCCGAGGTACGCACCGAAATCCGCTCCGGCCCGGCCTCGATCACCCCGGCCGGCGTCACCGCGTTCTGCGATTGCAGGCTTTGCACGACCTGGCGCTGGTCAATGCCCAAGGCGGCGAGCTTACGTGTAGAGAAGTTCAGGTAAATCACTTCGTCCTGCTGGCCGATCATCTCGACCTTACCCAGGCCCGGCACCGCTCGGATCTCGGCGCGCACCTGCTCTACGTAATCGCGCAGCTGGCGCATCGACAAGCCGTCACCGGTAAAGGCGTACACCGAGCCAAATACGTCGCCGAACTCATCGTTGAACGCCGGTCCCTGCAAGCCCTGGGGGAAGGTGCCGCGAATATCGTCGATCTTCTTGCGAACCTGGTACCAGATCTCGGGGATGGCCTTGGCGCTAGTGGTGTCCTTGAGGAACACGAACACTGTGGATTCGCCCGGGCGGGTGTAGCTTTTCACGTAGTCGAGGGAGTCGAGTTCTTCGAGCTTTTTCTCGATGCGGTCGGTGACCTGCTTGAGGGTTTCTTCCTGGGTCGCGCCCGGCCAGCGGGTCTGGATGACCATGGTCTTGATGGTGAACGAAGGGTCTTCCTCGCGGCCCAGGTTCATGTACGAAAACACGCCCATCAGCAGCGCGACGAACATCAGGTACCAGACAAAGGACTGATGCTTGAGGGCCCAGTCGGATAAGTTGAAGCTCCCTTTCATCGCGGGCTGCCCTCGTCGATTTTGACTTTTTGCCCAGGCTTCAGGCTGTTCACGCCAGCGGTGACAATGCGCTCGCCGGGTTTGACGCCACCGTTGAGCAAGGCGCTGTCGGCGTCACGACTGAGCAGCGTGACGTCACGCGGTTGCACGGTCAGGCTCTGGGTGTCGAGCAGCCAGATGCGGGTCTTGCCATCGACCTCCTGCAAGGCGCTCAACGGCACCTCGATGCGCGGCGCAATCGCGGTGCTCAAGGTCACGCTGATCGCCGTGCCGAGGCGAAACGCAGGGGGCGTCTCGGCCAAGGTCAAGCGCGCACGCCGGGTGCGCGTGGCGCTTTGGGCCTGGGGTTCGATCTCGCGCACGATGGCGGTGGTGTGCACGCTGGGGTCGAGTTGCCCGGCGACCAGGAACACCACATCCGCTGGCAGACGCTCGGCAAGGCCGGCAGGCAGGTCGATCACGGCTTCCTTGATATCCGGGCGGGCCAGGGTCACCACTTGTTGGCCGGCGCTGACCACCTGGCCGGCCTCGGCATTCCAGGCGGTGACGATGCCGGCATGGTCGGTGCGCAGTTCGGCGTAGTTGAGCTGGTCCTTGGCCTGCTGGACCGAGGCCCGGGCCTGGTCGAGGGAGGCCTGGGTGGTTTTCAGGTCAGTCTGGGCCACATCGAGCTGGGCCTGAGCGCCGACACCCCGGTTGAACAACTCCTGCTGGCGGCGGGCACTGGCCTGGGCGTTGATGAACTGTGCCTGCACCCGAGCCAAGTCGCCTTGGGCGGCGCGCAATTGGTTTTGTTGGTCGGTGGGGTCGAGCACGGCGAGCAATGCGCCCTGCCCCACTTCGGCCCCCACATCCACGGCACGCCGAGCGATGCGGCCGGACACGCGAAAACCCAGGTTGCTTTCATAACGGGCCTGGATGGTAC
>NZ_JBOICG010000394.1:0-3768 GCF_050739995.1 Pseudomonas sp.
CTTATATGGGAGCTGGTTTACCAGCTCCCATTTTTGTATCTGGCACAATCAAAAAGTCGGAAACCTGCCCTTCCCGGCTTCATCCCGAAAAATATCAAACAGCACCTGTGCCGCCGCCGAAAGTTCATGCCCTGGCTTGGTCAGCACGCCAATGGGTCGTTCGATCACCGGGTCACTCAAAGTGATGCAATGAGCGCCCGCCTCCTCCATCTGCCGCGCACATAACGCGGGGACGGCGCTGACCCCCAACCCAGTGGCAACCATTTTGCCCACTGTCGCCAACTGATGGCTTTCCAAGGCTACCGGCAGTTTCATCTGTAGGGCGCCCAGGTGCTCCTCCAGCATGACCCGCACCGTGGAAGGCCGCTGCAAGGTAATGAACGGCTGTTCCAGCAGGGTTTTCCAATCGATCTCAGTACGCTGTGCCAAGGGTGAATCAGCCGGCACCACCGCGATGAATCGGTCCAGGTACAGCGGCGTAAACGCCAACGAAGACCCCTCTGAAGGCTCGAACGCAACGCCCAGCTCCACTTGGCGGTCGCGGACCATCTCCAGCACCTGCTCATTGATCAGGTCATGTACTGTCACATTCACGTGGGGGTAACGTTCGCGAAATATCTTGAGAATCGGCGGCAACAGGTTGCCTGCGAACGACGGCATCGCCGCGACGGTCACCCGTCCACGCTGCAAGGTGAAGCGCTGGCGCAGTTCGTCTTCGGCGTTGTCCCAGTCGGCAATCAGACGACGTGCCAGGGGCAACAGCGATTCGCCTTCGGGGGTCAGTGCAACGTTGCGGGTATTGCGGCTGAACAAGCGCCCGCCCAACCCTTCCTCCAGCCCCTTGATGGTCAGACTCAGCGCCGATTGGGAAAGGTGCAGGCGCTCGCAGGCCGCGGCAAAACTCAAGGTTTGGGCCACAGCGAGAAAGGCACGCATCTGTTTAACTGTCATGAGGCGACTCCAAACGGCCAGGCAACTATGCTGTTTTTTAAATCAATCAACCTTAAAAAACAACTTAACAAATCAATGCTTCAGCGCAACACTCGGTTCATTGGCTGGCCCACAAACAATAAAAGAGGTGCATATGGCAGGTTTCGATAAACGCGTGGCGTCCTATGAAGAAGCGCTGGCAGGCCTGGAAGACGGCATGACCGTGCTGTCCGGTGGTTTTGGCCTGTGCGGCATTCCGGAAAACCTCATCGCCGAGATCAAGCGCAAAGGCACCCGCGACCTGACTGTGGTTTCCAACAACTGCGGTGTCGACGGTTTCGGCCTGGGCGTTCTGCTGGAGCAAAAGCAGATCAGCAAAGTGATCGCGTCCTACGTAGGTGAAAACGCCCTCTTCGAGAAGCAACTGCTCAGCGGCGAAATCGAAGTAGTACTGACCCCCCAAGGCACCCTGGCGGAAAAAATGCGCGCAGGCGGTGCCGGTATCCCGGCCTTCTTTACTGCCACCGGCGTTGGCACTCCAGTCGCCGAAGGCAAGGAAACCCGCGAATTCAACGGGCGCCCGTACCTGATGGAAGAGTCCATCACCGGCGACTTCGCCATCGTCAAAGGCTGGAAAGCCGACCACTTCGGCAACGTCATTTATCGCCACACCGCCCAGAACTTCAACCCGCTGGCCGCCACTGCGGGCAAGATCACCGTGGTCGAGGTCGAGGAAATCGTCGAACCGGGCGAGCTGGACCCGGCGCAGATCCACACCCCTGGCATCTACGTCGACCGGATCATCTGCGGCACGTTCGAGAAGCGCATCGAACAGCGCACCGTGCGCAAGTAATTCGCCTCCAGCCCAGACAATAAGAGGAAAAAACATGGCTCTTACCCGCGAACAAATGGCCCAACGCGTCGCCCGCGAAATGCAGGACGGTTACTACGTCAACCTCGGCATCGGCATTCCGACCCTGGTGGCCAACTACATTCCTGAAGGCATGGAAGTCATGCTGCAATCGGAAAACGGCCTGCTGGGCATGGGCCCGTTCCCGACCGAAGACACCATCGATGCCGACATGATCAATGCCGGCAAACAGACTGTGACCGCGCGCATCGGCGCCTCGATCTTCTCCTCCGCCGAGTCCTTCGCGATGATTCGCGGCGGCCACGTCGACCTCACCGTACTCGGTGCATTTGAAGTAGACGTACAGGGCAACATCGCCTCGTGGATGATCCCCGGCAAGCTGGTAAAGGGCATGGGCGGTGCCATGGACCTGGTGGCCGGTGCGGAAAACATCATCGTGATCATGACCCACGCGTCCAAGGACGGTGAGTCCAAGTTGCTCAGCCAATGCAGCCTGCCGTTGACCGGCGCGAACTGCATCAAGCGGGTATTGACGGACCTGGCCTACCTGGAAATCGAAAATGGCGCTTTTGTCCTCAAGGAACGCGCACCTGGCGTCAGCGTTGAAGAGATTGTGAGCAAGACCGCCGGTAAACTGATCGTCCCGGACCACGTTCCAGAAATGCAATTCCAGTGAGGACAGATTCCATGCAAGACGTCGTGATTGTCGCTGCCACCCGCACCGCCGTGGGCAGCTTCCAGGGTTCGCTGGCCAATATCCCGGCACCTGAACTGGGCGCAGCTGTAATCCGTCGCCTGCTGGAGCAGACCGGCCTGGACCCGGCCCAAGTGGATGAAGTGATCCTCGGCCAGGTACTCACCGCAGGCAGCGGCCAGAACCCGGCCCGCCAGGCCTCGATCCTGGCGGGCCTGCCCCACGCTGTGCCAAGCCTGACGCTGAACAAGGTCTGCGGCTCGGGCCTCAAGGCCCTGCACCTGGGCGCCCAGGCCATCCGTTGCGGTGACGCAGACGTGATCATTGCCGGTGGCATGGAAAACATGAGCCTGGCACCCTACGTCTTGCCTGCCGCGCGCACCGGTTTGCGCATGGGCCACGCCAAGATGATCGACAGCATGATCACCGACGGTCTGTGGGATGCGTTCAACGACTACCACATGGGCATCACCGCCGAAAACCTGGTGGACAAGTACGGCATCAGCCGTGAAGCCCAGGACGCGTTCGCCGCCGCCTCGCAACAAAAGGCCGCTGCCGCTATCGAGGCAGGGCGTTTTGTCGATGAAATCACGCCGATCCTGATCCCTCAGCGTAAAGGCGATCCGGTGGCCTTCGCCGTGGACGAGCAACCTCGCGCCGGCACCACCGCCGAATCCCTGGCCAAGCTCAAACCCGCGTTCAAGAAAGACGGCAGCGTCACCGCCGGCAACGCTTCAAGCCTCAATGATGGCGCCGCTGCGGTGCTGCTGATGAGCGCAGACAAAGCCCGCGCCCTCGGCCTGCCGGTATTGGCACGTATCGCCAGCTATGCCAATGCGGGCGTCGACCCTGCCATCATGGGCATTGGTCCGGTCTCGGCGACACGCCGCTGCCTGGACAAAGCCGGCTGGAAACTGGGTGACCTGGACCTGATCGAAGCCAACGAAGCATTCGCTGCGCAATCCTTGGCGGTGGGCAAAGAGCTGGAGTGGGACGCTGACAAGGTCAACGTCAACGGCGGCGCCATCGCCATCGGCCATCCGATCGGCGCGTCAGGCTGCCGCGTGCTGGTGACCCTGCTGCATGAAATGATCAAGCGCGATGCCAAGAAAGGCTTGGCGACGCTGTGCATCGGTGGTGGTCAAGGCGTCGCCCTCGCCCTCGAACGCAACTGATTCAACGCGCAACATGGAGAAGGCCCGGTTCCACGAAAACCGGGCCTTTTCTTTAAGGGATATGCCTGAAAAAACGCAGTCCACCTGTGGGAGCGGGC
>NZ_JBOICG010000395.1:0-2630 GCF_050739995.1 Pseudomonas sp.
GTCCAGCAAACTGCCGGGCATGGTCAGGCGCAGGGTGGCGAGGTTGGTTTGGACAAACAGCTCGTCGTCGGCCTCCAGCGGTGCCAGGGCGGGGGCGACATGGGCAACGGTGGGCGTGATCAGGATCGCGCCATCGAGGTCGTCGATCAGTTGCTGTTGCAGGCGCCGACGCGCATCGAGCAAGTGAACCAGTTGGCTGGCGGGCAAGGTACGTGCGGCTTCAAGTCGGCGGCGTACGCGGGGGTCGAGTTGTTCGGCATCGGCGCTGTCGAGCAACGTTTCATGCAGGGCGAACGCTTCGAATGAGCCGAGCCAGCCGTGATGCTTGATCAACTCCAGCGTGGCCTCAAACGTGGCGGACCGACGCACCGTGATCAACGCCCCGGCTGCGTTCAATTGATCCACCGCATGCAGCAGGTTGCTGCGTACGGCCGGCTCGATGCCTTCCAGTGCGCCTTGCTCCAGCACAAAACACTGGCCCTTGAGGCTACCGGGGATGTGCTGCTGGGTGCGGCCGTTGAGCAGATCGTCAATGGCCAGCGCATCGCGCACGCTGCGGGCCAACGGGCCGAGGCTGTCAAGGGTGTGGGCCAGGGGAAATACACCGTCGCGGCTGTAGCGACGGCTGCTGCTACGGTAGCCCACCAGACCATTGAGGGCGGCGGGGATACGAATCGAGCCGGCGGTGTCGGTGCCCATGGCAATCGGCACAATCCCGGCGGCGACGGCCACCGCCGAACCGGAAGACGAACCGCCAGGAATACGTGGCTGATCGGTGCCATGGGGATTGCACGGCGTGCCGAAATGCGGGTTCAGGCCCAGGCCGGAGTACGCCAGTTCGCTGAGGTTGGTCTTGCCGACGCTGACCATCCCGGCGCGACTCAGCAGGCCCACACTCGGCGCATCGAGCACAGCGGCCGGTGCACTGCGACGGTAGGCGGCGCCAGCGGTAGTGATGCTGCCGGCCACGTCGAACAAATCCTTCCAGGCCAGGGGCACACCGTCGAACACACTCAACGGCTGGCCGGCGCGCCAACGAGCGGCGGAAGCTTCAGCCTCACGGCGGGCACGTTCGGTGGTCAGGGAGATAAACACACTGGGGGCCATGTTCGCGTGGACCAGTGCCTGTTCGAGCACCTGTACCGGATCGCTGCAACCGTTGGCGAAAGCATCGGCCATTGAAGTGGCGTCTGACATGGTGACGACCTCTAAAAACGTACTTATTAATAAAATGTACGTTTTATAAAGGCAGATTTCATGCCAGTCTCAGTCGAGATCTTTTGTGCCAGGCTCAGCTTAATTCCCAATAACCACGGAATAGAGGGGTTGGCAGGCGACAAAATAGTCCGATAAAGCTTCTTGAGCAGTATCGGATTGAAATAATGTATCTTTTACTAATAAGTACATTTTAGTGCAGAAAAGTAACAGGCCTGCCATCACGGCCCCAGAAAAGTGCCACCGTCGTGGTACAGAGTGACAGGCGCAACTTATGAGAGAATCCCCGGCCACCGCCCTACCGACCAGAGAACGCGATGAAAGCAGTGTCCGCCTCGGCCTCCCGCTACGCGATGATTCACCAAGTGTTGCGTGACGCGATCACCAGCGGCACCGCCCGCCATGGGCTGGTTCTGCTGGAAGCGCCGCTGGCCGAATTGTTCGGCACCAGTCGCGTGCCGGTGCGCAAGGCGCTGGACCTGCTACATGCCGAAGGCTTGATCTGCCGCTTCAATGGCCGTGGTTACCTGATCAATCCCGATGGCGTGGCGATGGAGCCGCTGCGCCTGCCCTTGAGCCATGCGCACCTGGGGCTCAATGGTGAGGTTGAGCTAGTGGATACACGGCCATTGGGAGAGCGCATTGTCGAAGAGATCGGTGCGGCGCTGTCCACGTGCATCGCCTTCGGCCATTACCGCCTGGATGAACAAGCCGCCGCTGACCATTACGGCGTCAGCCGTGCCGTGGTGCGGGAAGCATTGATGCGCCTGCGCGATCGCGGCTTGGTGGAAAAGGAACCCTACTCCCAATGGCTCGCAGGGCCTCTGACCGCACGTGAAGTCACCGAAGACTACGAGCTGCGCGCCTGCCTGGAGCCCGAGGCCTTGCGCCAGAGCGCGCCGAACCTCGACCGCGAGCAGCTTGAAGCGATGCTACAGCGCGTGCTGGACGCCCAGGACAGCCCCCAGTGCAGCCTGGAAGCCATCGAGCAGATCGAAGAAGACTTGCATCAGCACTGCCTGGCCGGCTTGCAAAACCGCAAGATCGCCGCGCTGATCCGCCAAGGTCAGAGCCCCATGATCATCAGCCGAATTTTTTACCGATTGCTGGGGATCGGTGCCGATCCGGCGATGTTGGCCGAACATCGACTGATTCTTGAACTGCTGTTGCACGGTGCCTTTGATGCGGCGGCATTGAATCTGCGCGAGCATTTGCAGCGGGCCAGGCAGAGGATGTTGCAGCGCCTCAAAGTGCTGTCGGTGCTACCTGAACAACCCCTGCCCAGCTACCTGCACAAAATCAGCTGACTAAACACAATTCAACCTGTGGGAGCGGGCTTGCTCGCGAATGCGGTGTGTCAGTCACAATTGATTTATCTGACCCACCGCTTTCGCGAGCAAGCCCGCTCCCACATT
>NZ_JBOICG010000396.1:0-5730 GCF_050739995.1 Pseudomonas sp.
GCACTTGGTGAACTACCTGATCACGCGGGTGGCACTGCATTGAACGCCTGTTGAAACTCTGTAGTGAGCGGGCTTGTCCCGCCCAGGGGGGGCGAAGCCGCCCTAAAACCTGCTATCGCGTTTTACCTGACACAATGCGGCGGTCTTATTGGGGCGGCTTCGCCCCCCAGCGCGGGACAAGCCCGCTCACTACAGGCTGGGTTGCCTCAGGCTACCCGCAGCACAATCTTGCCAATATGATCCCCACCCTCCATCCGCGCATGGGCCTTGTCAGCTTCGGTGTAATCAAACACCTGGTCGATCATCGGCGCGCAACGCCCGGCTGAGAGTACCGGCCACACGTGTTCGCGCAACTGGTCGGCGATGGCGGCTTTCTCGTCTTTGGTGCGCGAACGCAACAGCGAGCCGGTGATGTTGGCGCGCTTGGACATGATGGTCAGCAGGTCAACGTCATGGGCCTTGCCGCCGCCGAGGAAGCCGAGCATCACCAAGTGGCCTTCCATCGCCAGGGCCTTGAGGTTGTTGTTGAGGTAGGAGGCCCCCATGATATCGAGCACCACATTCACCCCTTGGCCGCCGGTTTTTTCGGCGATGACCTGGGCGAAATCCTGCTCGCGATAATTGATCGCTTCGGCTCCGAGCCCGGCGATGGCCGCGCATTTGTCGGCACTGCCTGCGGTGGCGAAGGCCTGGATGCCGAATTCGCGGCATAGCATCAACGCGGTCGTTCCGATGCCGCTGGTGCCACCGTGGATCAATGCGCGCTGGCCTTTTTGGGCGCCGCCCAGGCCAAACAGGTTGGCCCAGACCGTGAAGAAGGTCTCGGGGATGGCGGCCGCATGAATCCAGTCCATACCTTCGGGAACCGGCAGCGCCTGGCTGGCAGGCACCGCGCAATACTGCGCGTAGCCACCACCGTTGGTCAGGGCACAGACCTTGTCACCGAGGGCGTATTCACTCACACCATCGCCCAATGCAACCACCTCACCCGCCACTTCCAGCCCGGGAATCGGGCTCATGCCGGGTTTCATCGGGTACCTGCCGGCACGTTGCAGGGCGTCGGGGCGGTTGACCCCGGCTGCATGCACGCGGATCAGGATCTCGCCGGGGCCCGCCACGGGTACGTCGGCTTGACGCGGTTGCAGGACTTCAGGGCCACCGGGCGTGGTGATTTCGATCAGGGTCATTGTTTGAGGCAGTGTCATGTGAGCATTCCTGTAGCGATGAGCCTATGGGTTGGGACTGTACCGTGCGCTCGTCGGTTCAGGGGCATTCTAGGCTAAACCGGACGAAGGGTCTGTGCGGATGAACGCGCTTGAACGGTGGCGCGTCTATGCTGGTCCACTGACTTCAACCGTCAGATCAACAGGTGAACCAAATGGCCAAGACTTACAGCTACGCCGCGCGGGATTCCAAGGACTCACTCAAGCCTTTCACCTTCGAACGTCGTGCGCCAGGGGCGGATGACGTGCAGATCGATATTCTCTACTGCGGCGTGTGCCACTCCGACCTGCACACCGCGCGCAACGAGTGGAACAACACACTTTACCCTTCGGTGCCCGGCCATGAAATTGTTGGCCGCGTGACAGCGGTAGGCGCCAATGTGCAGAAATTCAAAGTCGGCGATCTGGCCGGTGTCGGTTGTATGGTCGACAGCTGCCAGCACTGCGCATCCTGCGCCGAGGGCGAGGAGCAGTATTGCGAAAACGGTTTTACCGGCACCTACAACGGCCCGGTGTTCGGTGGCGAGAATACCTTCGGTGGCTACTCGGACAACATTGTGGTCAAGGAAAAGTTCGTGCTGCGCATCTCCCACGGCGATGCCAACCTGGCGGCCGTGGCGCCGCTGTTGTGCGCGGGCATCACCACCTACTCACCGTTGCATCATTGGAAGGTCGGCCCTGGCAAGAAAGTCGGCGTGGTTGGCCTGGGCGGCCTTGGCCATATGGCGGTGAAGATCGCCCATGCCATGGGCGCGCATGTCACGCTGTTTACCACCTCGCCCAACAAGCGCGAAGACGGCCTGCGCCTGGGTGCCGACCATGTGGTGGTGTCGAAGAACCCGGACGAGATGGCCAAGGTCGCCAACAGCCTGGACTTCATCCTCAACACCGTCGCCGCGCCACATAACCTGGATGCCTTCATTAGCCTGCTCAAACGCGACGGCACCATGACCCTGGTGGGCGCGCCCGACAGCCCACACCCATCGCCTGCGGTGTTCAACCTGATCTTCAAGCGCCGCAGCCTGGCCGGTTCGTTGATCGGCGGTATCCAGGAAACCCAGGACATGCTGGACTTCTGCGCCAAGCACAAGATTGTCTCGGACATCGAGATGATCGATATCCAGGGCATCAATGAAGCCTATGAGCGCATGCTCAAGGGCGATGTGAAGTATCGGTTCGTGATCGATATGGAGAGCTTGAAGAAGCACAACCACGCCGCCTGAAAACACTGTAAATCCAATGTGGGAGGGGGCAAGCCCCCTCTCACATTCAGGCCGACAGGTGCTCGTAGAGAATCGTCGCACCCACCAGCATCAACACCACACCGCCCACCATCTCCGCACGTTTGCCCACCACTGTGCCCAGCACCCGGCCAAGCATCATGCCGATGGTCACCATGGTCATGGTCGCCAGACCAATGGCGGCGGCGGCCACCAGGATATTCACGTCGACAAACGCCAGGCCCACGCCCACCGCCAGCGCATCGATGCTGGTGGCAAATGCCGTGACCGCCAGGATCATGAAGGAATGCTGGGTCGGTTTTTCCACCTCTTCGTCATCGGCCTTGAGCCCGTTGTAGATCATGTGCAGGCCCAGTGCGACCAGCAGGGTAAAGGCGATCCAGTGGTCCCAGGCTTCCACCCAGCGGGTGGCGGCGTGGCCGATGGCCCAGCCGATCATTGGCGTGATGGCTTCGATCACGCCGAAGATCAAGCCGGCGCGCAGGGCTTCGGTAAAGCGTGGTTTGTGCAGGCTGGAGCCTTTGCCGATAGCAGCGGCGAAGGCATCCGTGGACATGGCGAAGGCCAGAAGAATCAGGGAAATGGGGTTCACAGTCAGGCTTCCAGTCGGGCTGCATGAGTCAACGACACACCCACACGCCCGACTACAGGCATGGATGTGTCGCTGGTCTCACCAACCACAACGGTGTTCGTACCACGGCAGGTTGCCGAATATGTTGATACGAACGCTTCTGAGCTGGTCAGAAGCCGGTTACTCCCCAACGAAGGGTCGCAGCATAGAGCGCCAAAGATGAAAATTCCGTCAACGCCCTTCAAAGACCGGCGGGCGCCGCTCGGCAAAGGCCGCCAACCCTTCACCAAAATCCGCACTCGCACAGGCCTGGCGGCGTAGCTCGGCGATCTGCTCCATGGCTTGTACCGGCATTGGCTGCAGGTCTTCGAGGATACGCAGTTGCTCCTTGACCGCCTGGATCGCCAGCGGTGCCTTGGCGGCAATGCCTCGGGCGATGTCCACGGCGGTGGCCTCCAGAGCATCGGTGGGCACCAGACGGTTGATCACGCCAAAGCGTTCAGCGCGTTCGGCATCAAGTTTCTGTGCGCAGAAAAACATCTCCTTGAGCACATGAATCGGCAGGTTGTTGAAGAAGCGCAGCAGACCACTGGTGGTGTAGGGCAGGCCGATATTGGCCGGGGTCATGGCGAAGCTGGCGCTGGGGTCTGCCACCACCATGTCGCAGCTCATGGCCAGGTCCACGGCGCCGCCCCAGGCCGAGCCGGAAATAGCCGCGATCACCACGCCCGGGTAGGCGCGGATACGTCGTAGCACTTGCTCCAGCGGCTTACCGTAGGCCACAGGGTCGCGGTCGCGGGCCACTTCGCCGATATCGTGGCCGGCGCTCCAGACGCTCTGGCCGACTTCGGCGCCGAGGATGACTACACTGACGCGCTGGGCGGCGAGGGCGACCAGGCTTTCGTCCAGGCTGTCGAGCAGTTGCGCGCTGAGGGCATTGCGCTGGCTGGGGTTACTGAAAGTCAGGCGCGCAATACGGGTGTCGATGTGTGTGATGGATACGTTGACCGTCATGATGCGGTTCCTGTGTGGCGTTCGAGTTCGGGGGCCTGGGTGACGACGTTGGCGTTGAGCAATGCCTGGATCGCGGCTTCGGCAAAACCGGCTTGGCGCAACACTTCGATGCTGTGCTCGCCGAGCAGCGGCGGCGGACGTTGTGCACTGGCCGACTGCGCTTCGCTGAAGACCGGCGTTACCACCTGGCGCAATCCGCCAAGGGTGGGATGCTCCACGGTTTGGGTCAACCGGCTGTGCAGCACCTGCGGGTCGGCGAACACTTCGTCCAAGGTGTTGATGGGGCCGGCGGGCAGGCCGGCGGCGATAAAGCGTTCGGTCCAGTCGCGCTTGCTGCGGGTTTTCAGGCGGCTTTCCAGGATGGCTTTCAATTCCTCGCGGCGCTCCACCCGGGCTTCGTTGCTGGCAAAGCGCGGGTCATCCGGCAGCTCGGGCAAGTCCAGCAACACGCACAGGCGGCCCCACATGGCCGAGGTGATCGGTGCCAGGTTCAGCGGGCCGTCCAGGGTCTGGAACACACCATAAGGCGCAATCACTGAATGGGCATTGCCGGTGCGCCGGGGCACGTCGCCCAGGCTCAAGTAGCGTTGGCCGTGCACGCTGAGCAAGCCGACGAGGCTGGCCAGCAGTGAAGTGCTGACGTGTTGCCCGCGCCCGCTGCGCTCACGCTCCAGCAGGGCGGCGAGCACTGCCGTCACCAGCCACATGCCCGAGGTCAAGTCACCGATGGCGGTGCCGGTGCGGGTAGGGTCGCCGTCGCTGAAACCGGTGAGGCTCATCAGCCCGGAATAGCCTTGGGCGATCTGATCAAAACCCGGCCAACTGCTCATCGGGCCGTCGCTGCCGAAGGCATTGATGCTGCCCAGGATCAGCCGCGGGTTGCGCGCACTCAACACCTCATAACCCAAGCCCATGCTCTCCAGAGTGCCGGGCTTGAAGTTCTCGATGACCACGTCGGCGTCGTCGATCAGCTGCTGGATCGTGTCCAGGCCCCTGGGGTTGCGGAAGTCCACGCACAACCCGCGCTTGTTACGGTTGCACGACAAATAATAAGTGCTCACGCCCCGGTCGAAAGGCCCCCAGGTGCGGCTCATATCACCGGTTGGGCCGGGTTCCACCTTGATCACATCGGCGCCGAGGTCGGCCAGCACCATGGTGCAGAATGGGCCGGACAGGGCACGGCTGAGGTCGATGATCTTGATACCTTGCAGCGCTTGCATGGGCGTCTCCAACGAAGTTATTGGGGCAATGTCTGGTCGCGGGTTTCAACGGCAAACGGCAGGATCAACACGCCCAGCACAAAGGCGGCCGCTGTCCAGGCAATCGGCGCGCCGATGGAGCCGTACCCATGAATGGCCGCCGCCAGCAAGAAGTTGACCCCGGCACCGATAAATCGCCCCACCGAGGCATTGAACGCAAAGGCAGTGGCGCGGATGCGCGTGGGGTATTGCTCGGGCAACCACAGGGAAAAGATCGCGAAGTTGCCGCCGAAGAACCCCAGGAACACCAGCGACACCATGAACAAATGCAGCCCGTCATCCAGGTAAAACACCCAGCCGAAGGCAAATACGATGGCCGCCGCCATGCCGCTGAAGTAGATGCCCAGCGCCTTGCGTCGACCCACCCGTTCCGCCAGCCATGGCGCCACCAGGCAGCCGAGGATAGTACTCAGGGACAGCAC
>NZ_JBOICG010000397.1:0-3740 GCF_050739995.1 Pseudomonas sp.
GCGCAAGGTGGTTTTGATGAAATCGATGCGCCGTTGAATCTCCCGGGGTTCGCCACCCTGGACCAGTGAGCGGTCGATATTGAGTTCCTGTGCGATACGTTCTTGCATGTCACACCTCCACGCTGCCGACATTGAATACCTGTGCTGCATACTGCAAAAACGAGGCGTCTTCGCAGACGTTCTTGATCGGGTCATCCGAGAATTTCACCACCGGCTCGCCGTGCACCCGCACCAGTTTCATCACGATGCTCAGCGGTTCGACGCCTTCCACATCGCAGGCCAGGCTGGTGCCCATGCCGAAACCGAACTTGGCCTTGCCGCGCACGTGCCGCAGGATCGGCAGGCATTTCTCGAAGTTCAAACCATCGGAGAACATCAGGTCCTTGGTCATGGGGTCGATACCCAGCTGCTTGTAGCGGGCCAGCACCTTGTCGGCCCAGGCGATGGGGTCGCCGGAGTCCTGGCGCAGGCCGTCGTAGAGCTTGGCGAAGTACAGGTCGAAATCCTTGAGGAAGAAGTCCGTACTGATCGTATCGGTCAGGGCGATGCCCAGGCGGCCACGGTATTCACGCACCCAGTTTTCCAACGCGGCATTCTGGCTTTCACGCAGGCGCCCCAGTTGCTGGTGCACCATCAGCCATTGGTGGGCCATGGTACCAATCAGTGGCAGGTCGAATTCGTAGGCCAGGTGCGCGTTGCTGGTACCGACGAACTGGCCGGGGAAGTCACGGCGCATGATATCCACCACTTCGCGCTGGGCCTTGAACGACAAGCGCCGTCGGGTGGAGAAGTCGGAGACACGCAGGTCGGCCAGCTCGTCGCGGCTGAGATTTTTCTCCAGCCAGTCGAACTTCTGATAAAGCTTGCGGGTGACATCTTCCAGGGTAACGTCGGGGTATTTGTCGCGGTTGCGCAACTCGCTGACCAGGGCCAATACCGGCTGCTCGAACATGATGCAGTGCAGCATCGGACCAACCACGCGGATGTTCAGTTGGCCGTCGACCTCGCTGACGTGGATATAGCGCAGATTAAAACGATACAGGCCGAGAAAGCGTTCGTAGTCCGGCGTGAGGTATTCGCGAAAACGTGGGTTGAACAAGAAACGCAGCTCGCCTTCGCGTGCCTGTAAGCCGGCCATTTTCTCCAGTTCGGCACGCAATTGAGGGATCAGGTGCCCGAGCTTTTCCTTGGAACGGACGATGAAGTTGTATTCCACATCCACGTTGGGGTACTGGTGCAATACAGCCTGCATCATGGTGAAGGTGTAGTAGTCGGTGTCGAGCAAGCCCTGGATCACCGGGGCTTCGTAGTCGTAGGCACTTTCCATGGTCGGTCTCCTTAACGCGTGGCCTGTGCTGCCAGTTCTTCGCGGCTGCTGCTGATGACGGCACCGGCCTTGAGCAACTCATTGACGGCCTGCACGCCGCCCTCTTCGCTGATACCCCGGCACGCTGGCAGGTACAGGACAACTTCCAGGCCGGCCTTGAGCAGTTGCAGCGCCGTGGTCTTGACGCAGTAGTCCAAGGCCAGGCCGCCGACGATGACACGACTCACCCCCTGGGCCTTGAGGTACTCGATCACGCCCGTGGAGAGTTTGTCGTGCAGATCGTGGTAGCAGGCACCGTAAGGGTGCAGATCGGGTTCGACGCCCTTCCAGACGAAGTAGTCGTAGTCATAGGGGCTGGGCAGTTCGTCCAGCAGCGTAAAGCCCTCGGTGCCCGGCACGCAGTGGCTGACCCAGGTGAGATCGGCATGGACCAGGCCGGTGGGTTGCAGCATCTCGCTATGCTGACTGACCACCCAGGGCGCGTGCGGTGTGTGGGCATCCTTGCTGCCGATGCGGTGGCCGGCAAGGCTGGCCATGTAGTTGAGCTCAGCGCCTATCCGATCACCGCCGGCCACCGGCAACTCGTTGGGGCACAGTGGCGTGAAGCTCTTTTGGGCGTCGACGTCGAATGAAGCGATGGCGGTTTTCAAGAGGGTCATGGTCGTTCTCCGGTGGCCTGAAATAAAAGTACACGTCATGTACTTTCATTACAAGAAACATTTATTTATCTATTCTGGAGCCAGTACATGACATATCTGTTCGATTGGTTAGACTGTGCACCACTGCTGTTTCGAAGGATTTCACATGCCACTGAGCCCTTACCTCCATACCGTCGACCTGTGCGTGTTGTTTTACTGCCGCGCCTCCGGGGACTTGAAACTGCTGCTCAATAAGCGCGAAGCCGAACCCTTTGCCGGACACTGGGCATTGCCCGGCGTGGTGGTCAACGGCGACGTGCAAGACCTGAGCCTCAAGGATGCGGTCGAGCGGTTGCGCGCCAGCGACAAGGTGGGCTTCGAACTGGCATGGAGCGAGCAAGTCGGCACGGTAGGTGATGCGTTTCGCGACCCGCGTTGCTGGTCGTCATCGACCTTCTACCTTGCCATCGTGGCGGATGAGGTGACAGTGGCCGAGCACCAGCGCTGGTTTTCACTGAATGCAGTGGCAAATGGCAGCATCAAGCTGCCGTTCGACCACAACCTGATCGTGGCCGCGGTACAGGAGCGGCTGTTTTCCAAGTCGTTGTACAGCAGCTTGCCGTTGCTGTTTCTGGGGGATGAATTCAGCGCGCCGGAAGCGACCACGATCTTTTCACTGGTGCTGGCGCGCCCGGTGTTGAAGACCAGTATTCGCCAGCGCTTGTTGAAGCTGACCGAGGCGGGATATTTGCGTGAGACAGGCCGCAAGAAGAATGGTGAAGGCGGTCGGCCCCAGGCGACAGTAGAGAACCTGAAGCCTGGGGCGGTGTATTTTTTTGATCGCAGTTTTGCCGAATAGCCCTGCATTCAAGAACAACAAAGATCATCTGTAGGAGGCGTCAGTTCATCCAGTTGCCGCCATCCACGTTGTAGGTTTGGGCTACCACGTAATCGGCATCCGTTGAAGCCAGGAAGATTGCCATACCCGTCAAATCCTGCGCCGTCCCCATCCGCCCAAATGGCACCTCGGCCCCTACTCGCCTCTTCTTCTCGCCAGGGGCCAGCCCTTCATACTGGGCAAACAGTGCGTCCACCCCATCCCAATGCTCGCCGTCCACCACGCCCGGTGCGATGGCGTTGACGTTGATGCCTTGCTTGATCAGGTTCAACCCCGCCGATTGCGTGAGGCTGATCACCGCTGCCTTGGTCGCGCAATAGATCGCCACCAATGGCTCGCCACGCCGTCCGGCCTGGCTGGCCATGTTGATGATCTTGCCGCCATGGCCTTGGCTGATCATCTGCCGTGCGGCGGCCTGCAGGGTGAACAACGTGCCCGCGACGTTGATCGAGAACAGCCGTTCATAGCTGTCACGCGTGATATCGACGATGGGGGCCAGGTCGAACAGCGCAGCGTTGTTGACCAGGATATCGAGCTTGCCTGCCTGGGCGACCACGGCGGCAATCGCCGCATCGATGGAGGATTGATCGGTGACATCCATCGCCACGGCGTAAGCCTGTGGACCCAGCTCGGTAGCCGTGGCCTGGGCCCGCTGCAAGTTGATATCAGCAATCGCTACGGTGGCGCCTTCGGCAATATAAGCCTGGGCAAAGGCATGGCCGATGCCGCGTGCCGATCCAGTGATCAGCGCGCTTTTACCTTCGAGTCGTTTCATGAGGGGTTTCCACCTGTAGTTTTTGTTATCGAGGGTGATTACAGCAGCTTGGCCAAGCCCCCACAAACCCATGGCGAATGCGCGATCGATACTTTTTTAACC
>NZ_JBOICG010000398.1:0-3613 GCF_050739995.1 Pseudomonas sp.
ATGCTGGTGATGCGCCCCGCGCAAATGGCTGATCTGGGCGAGGTACAGCGTCTGGCTGCGGACAGCCCGATTGGTGTCACCTCCTTGCCGGATGATGTTGAACGCCTCAGCGACAAGATCGCCGCCAGCGAAGCATCCTTCGCTGCCGAAGTGAGTTTCAACGGTGAAGAGAGCTACTTCTTCGTGCTCGAAGACACCGAGGCCGGCAAGCTCGCCGGCTGCTCGGCCATCGTCGCCTCGGCCGGTTACTCGGAGCCGTTCTACAGCTTCCGTAACGAGACCTTCGTGCACGCCTCCCGCGAGCTGAAGATCCACAACAAGATTCACGTGCTCTCCCAGTGCCACGACCTCACCGGCAACAGCTTGCTCACCAGTTTCTATGTGGTGCCGGAGTTGGTCGGTTCGCCCTGGTCTGAACTCAATTCCCGTGGCCGCCTGCTGTTCGTCGCCAGCCATCCCGAGCGCTTTGCCGACTCGGTGGTGACCGAGATCGTCGGTTACAGCGACGAGCACGGTGACTCGCCGTTCTGGGACGCCATCGGCCGCAACTTCTTCGACCTCAACTACGCCGCTGCCGAGCGCCTGTGTGGGCTGAAAAGCCGCACCTTCCTCGCCGAGCTGATGCCGCACTACCCGATCTACGTGCCGCTGTTGCCGGACGAAGCTCAAGAGGCGATGGGCCAGGTGCACCCGCGTGCGCAGATCACCTTCGACATCCTGATGCGCGAAGGCTTCGAGACTGACCACTACATCGACATCTTCGACGGCGGCCCGACGCTGCACGCACGGGTGTCGGGCATTCGTTCGATCGCCCAGAGCCGTGTGGTGCCGGTGAAGATCGGTGAGATGGTCAAGGGTGTCGGCCGCCAGTACCTGGTGAGCAACGGGCAGTTGCAGGATTACCGCGCGGTGATGCTGGAGCTGGACTACGCGCCCGGAAAACCGGTGACGTTGGACCTGTCAGCGGCTGAGGCTCTGGGCGTTGGCGAAGGCGCGAGTGTGCGTCTGGTCGCGGTTTAAAGAATTGAGTGTCGCGGGTGGCTGCCAAACAGCGGCCCGTCTGAGGAGATAGCATGATCGTTCGTCCCGTACGCAGCAGCGATTTACCGGCCCTGATTGATCTGGCGCGCAGTACCGGCACCGGCCTCACCACCTTGCCGGCCAACGAAGAGCGCCTGACCCACCGGGTTGGCTGGGCGGAAAAAACCTTTCGCGGCGACGCCGGGCGCGGTGATGCCGATTACCTGTTCGTGCTGGAAAACGACGAAGGCCGCGTAGTGGGTATTTCCGCCATCGCTGGCGCTGTCGGCCTGCGTGAGCCTTGGTACAACTTCCGGGTGGGCCTGACCGTCAGCGCTTCCCAGGAGCTGAATATCTATCGCGAGATTCCGACGCTGTTCCTGGCCAACGACCTCACCGGCAATTCCGAGCTGTGCTCGTTGTTCCTGCACGCCGATTACCGCACCGGCCTCAACGGTCGCATGCTGGCCAAGGCGCGCCTGCTGTTTATCGCTGAGTTCCCGCAGTTGTTCGGCAACAAGATCATCGCCGAGATGCGCGGTGTGTCCAACGAAGCGGGGCGCTCGCCATTCTGGGAGAGCCTGGGCCGGCATTTCTTCAAGATGGAATTCAGCCAGGCCGACTACCTCACTGGCGTGGGCAACAAGGCGTTTATCGCCGAGCTGATGCCGAAGTTTCCGCTGTACAGCTGCTTCCTGTCTGAAGACGCGCGCAATGTGATCGGTAAGGTCCATCCGGATACTGAACCTGCGCTGAGCATGCTCAAGAGCGAAGGTTTCAGCTACCAGGGCTATGTCGACATTTTCGACGCAGGCCCTGCGGTAGAGTGTGAAACCACCAAGATCCGTGCCGTGCGCGACAGCCAGTCACTGGTACTCGCCATTGGCACGCCGGGGGACGACGCCACGCCGTTCCTGATCCATAACCGTAAGCGCGAGGAGTGCCGCATTACTGCTGCTCCAGCCCGTCTGGCGGCAGGCACGCTGGTGGTCGATCCACAGACCGCCAAGCGCCTGCAACTGGTGGTGGGTGATCAAGTGCGTGCCGTTCCGTTGTCCGCTGCTCGGGAGTCGAAATAATGAATTCGCTGTATATCGCAGGTAGCTGGCTGGCCGGCCAGGGTGAACGGTTTGAATCGCGCAACCCGGTGACCCAGCAGGTGCTGTGGGCCGATAATGGTGCCACTGCCGAGCAGGTTGAGTCCGCTGTGCAGGCGGCTCGCCAGGCGTTCCCGGCCTGGGCCAAGCGCCCGCTGGAAGAGCGTATTAGCGTGCTGGAAACCTTCGCTGCCACTCTTAAAAGCCGTGCCGATGAAATCGCTCGCTGCATCGGCGAAGAAACTGGCAAGCCGCTGTGGGAGTCGGCCACCGAAGTCACCAGCATGGCCAACAAGATCGCGATTTCGGTGCAAAGCTACCGCGAGCGTACCGGTGAGAAGAGCGGCCCCTTGGGCGACGCCACCGCCGTATTGCGCCACAAGCCCCACGGTGTGGTCGCGGTGTTCGGCCCTTACAACTTCCCTGGGCACTTGCCCAACGGACACATCGTGCCGGCGTTGCTGGCGGGTAATACCGTGTTGTTCAAACCCAGCGAGCTGACCCCTAAAGTCGCCGAGCTGACCGTACAGTGCTGGATCGAAGCCGGTTTGCCGGCTGGCGTGTTGAACCTGCTGCAAGGCGCACGGGAAACCGGTATCGCGCTGGCGGCCAATCCAGGTATCGACGGCTTGTTTTTCACCGGCTCCAGCCGCACCGGCAACCACCTGCACCAGCAATTTTCGGGGCGCCCGGACAAGATCCTGGCCTTGGAAATGGGCGGCAATAACCCACTGGTGGTGGATGAAGTGGCTGACGTGGATGCAGCGGTCTACACCATCATCCAGTCGGCGTTTATCTCGGCTGGCCAACGTTGCACCTGTGCGCGCCGCTTGCTGGTGCCGGAAGGTGCGTGGGGCGATGCGTTGCTGGCGCGGCTGGTGGCGGTCACTTCGACAATTGAAGTCGGGGCGTTCGACCAGCAACCGGCACCGTTCATGGGCTCGGTGATTTCCCTTGGCGCCGCCAAAGCGTTGATGGACGCTCAGGAACTGATGTTGGCCAAGGGGGCTGTGGCACTGTTGGAGATGACTCAGCCGCAGGATCAGGCTGCGTTGCTGACGCCGGGCATCATCGACGTGACGGGTGTGACCGAGCGCGAAGATGAGGAACTGTTTGGCCCGCTGTTGCAGGTGATCCGCTACGCTGATTTCGCCGGGGCGATTGCCGAGGCCAACAACACGCAATACGGTTTGGCCGCTGGCTTGCTGTCGGACTCTGAAGCGCGTTACCAGCAGTTCTGGCTGGAAAGCCGAGCCGGTATCGTCAACTGGAACAAGCAACTGACCGGCGCTGCCAGTACTGCGCCGTTCGGTGGGGTAGGGGCTTCGGGCAACCATCGCGCCAGTGCGTATTACGCGGCGGATTACTGCGCGTATCCGGTGGCGTCGCTGGAAACTCCGACCTTGGTGGTGCCAGCAACCCTGACCCCCGGTGTAACACTTAAGTGAAGGTGGCACCGATCTAATGTGGGAGCTGGCTTGCCTGCGATGTAGACG
>NZ_JBOICG010000399.1:0-2526 GCF_050739995.1 Pseudomonas sp.
ATACACCGCTTTCGGGAGCAAGCCCCCTCCCACATTGGTTCTGTGGTGCCCACACAAATTGCTGTACATCCATACAGATAATGGTTGCTCAAATCCCTCCGACTAAGCATCCTGCAAGGCATCAACCCGATCTGATGTGATGACCATGCGGCTGTACCTCTGTGAAAAACCCTCCCAGGCCAAGGATATCGCGGCCGTACTCGGCGCCAGCCGGCGCGGCGACGGGTGCTGGCTGGGCAATGGGGTCACGGTCACCTGGTGCATCGGCCACCTGCTGGAAACCGCCCCACCGGATGCCTACGACGCCAAGTACAAACGCTGGGTGCTGGCCGACCTGCCGATCGTCCCGGAAAAATGGAAGATGCTGGTCAAGCCCAAGACCGCCAGCCAGTTCAAGGCAGTCAAGCGTTTGCTGGGGGAAGCCCACGAGCTGGTGATCGCCACCGACGCCGACCGCGAGGGCGAAATGATCGCCCGTGAACTGGTGGAGCATTGCCGCTATCGCGGGCCGATCCAGCGGTTGTGGCTGTCGGCGCTGGATGACGCCTCCATTCGCAAGGCCCTGGCCGCGCTCAAGCCCGGCGCTGAAACCTTCAGCCTGTATCACTCGGCCCTCGGCCGTTCCCGCGCCGACTGGTTGATCGGCATGAACATGAGTCGCTTATTCACCTTGCTCGGGCGCCAGTCCGGGTATCAGGGCGTGTTGCCGGTAGGTCGGGTGCAAACGCCGACCCTGCGCCTGGTGGTGGACCGCGACCGCAGCATCGCCGACTTCGTACCCGTGGCTTACTGGGCCATCGATGTCGACCTGCGCCACGAGCGCATGACCTTCACCGCCCAATGGCGCGCAGCCGAAGATGCCTGTGACGACCAGGGCCGTTGCCTCAACCCACAGCTGGCACGGGAGGCGGCCGACGCCATGAGCAATGCCGCCACAGCCCGATTGGTGAAGCTGCGCACCGAACGCATGCGCGAGGTGGCGCCCCTGCCCTTCGACCTGGGCACCCTGCAGGAAATCTGTTCAAAGAAACTCGGCCTCGGTGCCCAAGAAACCCTGGATATCGCCCAGTCGCTCTACGAAACCCACAAGGTCATTACCTACCCCCGCAGTGATTGCGGCTACTTGCCGTTGAGCCAGCACGGTGACGCCCCGAATATTCTCGCCGCACTGGGCCGTGCAGATGCGGCGCTGAATGAACTGATGCCGCATATCGACCCCCAACGCCGCTCGCGGGCGTGGAACGATGCCAAGGTCAGCGCCCACCACGGCATCATTCCCACGGGTGCTGGCAAGGATGTCGGGCAACTGACCGGCAAACACCGGGCGGTTTACACCTTGATCCGCGCGCGTTACCTGGCGCAATTCCTGCCCAACCACGAATACGATCGCACTCAGGCGGACTTTGACTGTGCAGGCCAGGCGTTGCGCGCGGTCGGTAAAGTCATCATCGAACCGGGTTGGAAACGGGCCTTGCCAGAAGCGCTGGCCCCCGCCAAAGGCCGAGAGGCACCGGCCCCGCAAGCGTTGCCGATGTTGGTGCAAGGCCAGGACTACAACGTGGCCAAGGTCAATCTCAAAGACCTGTGGACCCAGCCACCCAAACCCTTCACCGAAGGCGACCTGATCAAGGCCATGAAAAACGTCGCCAAGCTGGTGGAAGATCCATTGCTCAAGCAAAAGCTCAAGGACACCACCGGTATCGGCACCGAGGCCACCCGTGCCGGAATTATCCAGGGGCTGCTGGACCGTGGTTATCTGGTGAAAAACGGCAAGGCGCTCTCAGCCACCCCGGCGGCATTCAGCCTGATCGACGCCGTACCCCGCGCCATCGCCGACCCTGGCACCACCGCCATTTGGGAACAAGCGCTGGACATGGTGCAAAGCGGGGAAATGAGCCTGGAAGAATTCGTCGCCAAACAAGCCGCCTGGATGAGCAAACAAGTGGCTCGTTGCAACGGCATGCGCATGACCATCACCGGCCCGGCCAGCCCGGCAGGTCGAGGTGCCACCCCGTGGAAAAAGAAACGCAAGAGCGCGCCACGCAACACAGCAGCCGCACCCAAGCGGGGGAAAAAGCCGACAAATGCCGGATAACCATCAAAAAAATCCGGCGAATGACGTTTTTCGACGGGTTTAGCGCCGCTTTGGGCCTTGCGGCACCGTAGCCCGTCTAGGATTCTGTAGGGGACCTGCTGACTTCCTAACAACAACACCGGAGTGGCCGCCATGAAAACCGTTGCACAAGTGCTGAAAGCCAAGGACCTGAAAAACCAGGACGTCCATACCATCCAATGGGACCACACCGTATTTGAAGCACTGGTCCGCATGTCGGAGAAAAACGTCGGGGCTTTGCCGGTCGTCAAGGAAGGTGCAGTTGTCGGGATCATCAGCGAACGGGACTACGCACGCAAAATCATGCTCAAGGGGCTGTCGTCGGTGACTACCAAAGTCCATGAGGTAATGAGCTCTCCAGTGATCACCGTCGACACCCATAAAAAGGTCGATGAGTGCATGAACATCATGAC
>NZ_JBOICG010000400.1:0-18316 GCF_050739995.1 Pseudomonas sp.
GCTGAGGAGCGGCGGAAGGCATCAGCCATCACGACGAGTTCCATCAGGTTATCGTTGGTCGGAGCGCAAGTCGGCTGAATAATGAAGACGTCTTTACCGCGAACGTTTTCATTGATCTCGGCTGTAATTTCGCCGTCGGAAAATTTACCGACAGAGATGTCACCGAGAGTGATATGCAGCTGACGTACGACACGTCGAGCCAGATCGGGGTTAGCATTCCCCGTAAAGACCATCATCTTGGACACGCGCAGTACCTAGAGGCTGAGGGTAACCTGGATGAGTATTAGAAAATGGCAGGGGCGGCTGGATTCGAACCAACGCATGGCAGGATCAAAACCTGCTGCCTTACCGCTTGGCGACGCCCCTGTATCTGTTGCAACGAGTGCCTAACACTCGGTTCCTTTTAGAGCAGACTTTGCAGCTTGCGATGCAACATCGAAACGTTGCTTCCCTTTGCTACAAACCCTGTAAGGGTCTCTGTAAGAAGGGCCGAGACTTTATCAGCTTCAGCTTTGCTTGGGAAGCCCCCAAACACACAACTTCCAGTTCCGGTTAATTTTGCTTCGGTAAATTTACCTAACAAATTCAAAGCGTTACGTACCTCTGGATAACGCCTTGCTACAACCGGTAAGCAGTCATTTCGACTGTTTCCCTTGGGAACAGGGCGCACTTTAATGGGAGAAGAGTTACGTGTCAACAACGGATCTGAAAAAATTTCTGCTGTACTTACAGATACTTGCGGCACAAGCACGAGATACCAAGGCTCTTCGGGCTCTACAGGGGTCAGTTTCTCCCCTACACCCTCAGCAAATGCGGCGTGCCCACGCACGAAAACCGGGACGTCGGCGCCCAGCGTAAGGCCCAGCGCCGCCAGGCGATCGTGGTCCCAGCCCAGTTGCCACAAGTGATTCAGACCCAGCAAGGTTGTGGCGGCATTCGAGCTGCCACCGCCGATACCACCGCCCATGGGCAAGATTTTATCGATCCAGATGTCGATGCCGAGCGAGCAGCCGGATTGTTCCTGAAGTTTTTTCGCGGCCTTCACAATCAGGTTGCTGTCGTGGGGCACGCCTTCGAATTCGGTATGCAGTTTGATCACGCCGTCGTCGCGAACAGCGAACGTCAGCTCATCGCCGTAGTCGAGGAATTGAAACAGCGTCTGCAACTCGTGGTAGCCGTCTTCACGGCGCCCGAGAATGTGCAGCATCAAATTGAGTTTGGCGGGGGAGGGCAGCGTCAGCTTTTCCACAGTCACTTTTTATTGCCCCAACTTGCGCGGTTGCCAGTCCTTGATCACCAGTGTGACATCCAGGTCGGTGCCATGCAGCTTGATGCGCTCGGGCAGCCAATAACCGCTTTGTTGCACATAGCTCAAGTACTCGACCTGCCAACCGTCCTGCTCAAGGGTGGCCAGGCGGCTATCGCCGTTGAGGCTCAAGCGGCTCTTGCTGTCAGGTGCGGGCAAGCCGCGCACCCACCAGACGAGATGGGATACCGGCAGTTTCCAGCCAATCTGTTCCTCTAGCAGGGCTTCTGGCGATGCGGCTTCGTAGCGACCCTGGTTGGCCACTTCGAGACTCACTTGCCCCGGCCGACCAGTCAGACGAGCCGCGCCGCGCCCCAGGGGGCCAGACAGGCGGATGTCGTAGTAATCCTGGCGTTGCAGCCAGAACAATGTGCCGCTGCCGGAATCCTTCGGCGCACGTACTCCGACCTTGCCTTCGATTTGCCAGCCGTCAATGCTGCTGAGCTGATCCTTGTGCTGCTTCCATTGCGCCGGGTTGCCCTGGCCTTCAACGGATTCACGGCTGCCTATGCCCGCGCAACCGGCGAGCAGGGCGATGAAACTGAACACTACAATGTGGCGCAAGAACATAAGCTTAAAGGGTCTCGGATCCGGTCAGGCGCTTGATGGTGCCGCGCAGGATGGGGCTTTCGGGTTGTTCCTTGAGGAATTTTTCCCAGATTTGTCGCGCTTCGCGCTGCTTGCCGTTGGCCCACAGCACTTCACCCAGGTGAGCGGCGACTTCCTGGTCGGGGAAGCGTTCGAGTGCTTGACGCAACAGGCGTTCCGCCTCGTCCAGGTTGCCCAGGCGGTAATTCACCCAGCCCAGGCTGTCGAGCACGGCCGGGTCTTCCGGGTTGAGCTTGTGCGCTTGCTCGATCAGCGCCTTGGCTTCGGCGTAACGTGTGGTGCGATCAGACAGGGTGTAACCCAGGGCGTTGAGGGCCATGGCGTTATCCGGGTCGCGCTTGATGATCAGGCGCAGGTCTTTTTCCATCTGCGCGAGGTCATTGCGTTTTTCCGCCTGCATGGCGCGGGTGTACAGCAGGTTCAGATCGTCGGGATATTGCAGCAAGGCTTGTTGCAGCAATTTCCAGGCGCGCTCGCCTTGATTGTTGGCGGACAAGGTCTCGGCCTGGATCAGATAGAGCTGGATCGCGTAGTCCGGTTCGGCATCACGGGCTGCCGCCAGGCGCTTTTCCGCTTCATCGGTGCGACCGTTGCTCATCAGAATATCAGCCTGGCGCAGTTGGGCTGGCAGGTAGTCATTGCCTGGGCCGACTTGGGCGTATTCGAGCAGGGCCGCTTGTGGGTCGTTGCGTTCTTCAGCGATGCGGCCGAGGTTCAGGTGCGCCGAGTCCACATGGCTTTCCCGCTCGATCAGCTCTTCCAGGTACCCCTTGGCCTCGTCCCAGGCCTTGGCTTCCAGGCACACCAGCGCCAGGGAATAACGCAGTTCATCATCGTCCGGGTATTGCTGGACGAGGTTGGCGAACTGCACTTTGGCGTCTTCCATGCGGTCCTGTTCAACCAGCATCCGCGCGTAGGTCAGGCGCAGGCGCTTGTCCTCTGGGTACTTCTTGATGCTTTTTTCCAGCAGAGGAATCGCTTCCTTGCCGCGACTGAGGTTCTGCAGCAGGCGCGCGCGCAGCAGGATCGGTGCGATTTCGCCCTCTTCCGGTGGGTTCTGCTCCAACAGCTTCAACGCAGCGTCGGCTTCGTCATCCTGTTGCAGCAGCAATGCCTTGCCGAAAATCAGTTGGCTGTTCTTCGGGTGCTTTTGCAGCAACCGGTCAAAGCTCTTCATCAAGCCATTGCGCGTGTCCTGGTCAGTGTCGGCGGCCGACAGCGCGAGGAAGTCGAAATGGGTGTCGCCTTTGCCTTGCAGGACTTTCTCCATATAGACCATGGAGTCGTCATAGCGCCCGGCCCGGGCCAATTGAACGGCTGCAGCGCGCTGGGCTTCCAGATCGTCCGGGGCGTTTTTGGCCCAGATCAGCGATGTGTCCAGCGCAGCCTGGTCAGCCCCCAGGTATTCGGCGATACGAAACGCGCGCTCGGAAATACCAGGGTCCTGAGTGTTGATTGCCTGCGTCACGTAGTTATCCAGCGCGATATCGAAGCGATTGCGCTGGCCGGCCAGTTCTGCGGTCAGGAGGCTGTAGATCGTTTCTTCCTGGAACGAGGAATAAACCTTGGGCTTTTCAGGGGCGGGGGTGCTGTCTTCAACCGGAGGCGTACCGTCCGGCGACACGGGGGCCAAAGTCTGGCAGCCGCTGAGGAAGACAAAAGCAAGGAGCAACGCGGAAGATCTATTCATATAGGAAGAGGACGACTAACCTGCGGTCGGATCATCATGACACAAGCCTTCGGCCAAACATAACCGAGTCTCAGTTGGCGCCTTTATAGACACAAGGCATTAGGACAATAGACGACGGTGGTTGTTCTGGGTCTTTCGAAGTAGGACAATTGTCGGCTTCCCGACATCATCAGCGATATTGAATGGCCTTCCTCGCACTCGGTATTAACCACAAGACTGCCTCCGTAGACGTGCGCGAGCGCGTGGCGTTTACGCCAGAGCAGTTGGTTGAGGCCTTGCAGCAGCTCTGCCGGCTCACCGACAGCCGCGAAGCTGCAATCCTTTCGACCTGCAATCGCAGTGAGCTTTATATAGAGCAGGAACATCTTTCAGCGGATGTCGTCCTGCGCTGGCTGGCTGATTACCACCATTTGAGCCTCGACGACCTGCGCGCGAGTGCTTATGTGCACGAAGAGGATGCGGCAGTTCGTCACATGATGCGCGTCGCCGCTGGGCTCGACTCGTTGGTGTTGGGCGAGCCACAGATCCTCGGCCAGATGAAGTCCGCCTACGCCGTGGCCCGTGAGGCCGGGACCGTGGGCCCGCTGTTGGGGCGCCTGTTCCAGGCCACGTTCAATTCCGCCAAGCAGGTGCGCACCGACACCGCGATCGGCGAAAACCCGGTCTCCGTGGCGTTTGCCGCCGTCAGCCTGGCCAAGCAGATTTTCAGTGACCTGCAACGCAGCCAGGCACTGCTGATCGGTGCCGGCGAGACCATCACCCTGGTCGCCCGCCATCTCCACGACTTGGGCGTCAAGCGCATCGTGGTCGCCAACCGTACGCTTGAGCGCGCGAGTATCCTCGCGGAGCAGTTCGGTGCCCACGCGGTGCTGCTGTCGGATATCCCGGCCGAATTGGTGCGCAGCGACATCGTGATCAGCTCCACCGCCAGCCAACTGCCGATCCTCGGCAAGGGCGCAGTGGAAAGCGCGCTGAAACTGCGCAAGCACAAGCCGATTTTCATGGTGGATATCGCTGTTCCCCGCGATATCGAACCCGAAGTCGGCGAGTTGGACGACGTTTACCTCTACAGCGTCGACGATTTGCATGAAGTGGTCGCTGAAAACCTCAAGAGCCGCCAGGGCGCTGCCCAGGCCGCCGAGGAAATGGTCAGCACCGGTGCCGAAGATTTCATGGTGCGCCTGCGTGAATTGGCGGCGGTGGATGTACTCAAGGCGTATCGTCAGCAGGGCGAACGCCTGCGCGATGAGGAATTGATCAAGGCCCAGCGTTTGCTGGCCAACGGCAGCAGCGCCGAAGAGGTGCTGATGCAATTGGCTCGCGGCCTGACCAACAAATTGCTGCATGCGCCCAGCGTGCAGTTGAAAAAGCTTACCGCCGAAGGCCGCCTCGATGCGCTGGCCATGGCCCAGGAACTCTTTGCCCTCGGTGAGGGCGCGTCAGATAGCTCTTCGGATAAAAAACCGCAATGAAAGCGTCACTGCTCAATAAACTGGATGTGCTCCAGGACCGTTTCGAAGAACTGACCGCCTTGCTCGGCGATGGCGAGGTCATCTCCGATCAAACCAAATTTCGCGCCTATTCCAAGGAATACGCCGAGGTTGAGCCCGTTGTGGCTACCTATAAAAACCTGTTGAAGGTGCAGGCCGACCTCGAAGGCGCCCAGGCGCTGCTCAAGGACAGCGACCCGGACATGCGTGAAATGGCCGTGGAAGAAGTCCGTGAGGCCAAGGAAAAACTGGCCGAGCTGGAAGGCGATCTGCAACGCATGTTGCTGCCCAAAGACCCGAATGATGGCCGCAACGTGTTCCTCGAAATCCGTGCCGGCACGGGTGGTGATGAGGCGGCGATCTTCTCCGGCGACCTGTTTCGCATGTACTCGCGTTATGCCGAGCGTCGTGGTTGGCGCGTGGAGATTCTGTCCGAGAACGAAGGTGAACACGGCGGCTATAAAGAAGTCATCGCCCGGGTTGAAGGCGACAACGTCTACGGCAAGCTCAAGTTCGAATCTGGCGCCCATCGTGTACAACGCGTTCCGGCGACCGAGTCCCAAGGCCGCATCCATACCTCGGCGTGTACTGTCGCCGTATTGCCTGAGCCGGACGAACAGGAAGCCATCGAGATCAACCCGGCGGACTTGCGCATCGATACCTACCGCTCGTCGGGCGCTGGTGGCCAGCACGTGAACAAGACCGACTCGGCGATCCGGATCACTCACTTGCCGTCGGGCATCGTGGTGGAGTGCCAGGAAGAACGCTCCCAGCACAAGAACCGTGCACGGGCGATGTCCTGGCTGTCGGCCAAGCTCAACGACCAGCAGACCAGCGCCGCCGCCAACGCAATTGCCAGCGAGCGTAAATTGCTGGTGGGTTCGGGCGACCGTTCCGAACGCATCCGTACCTATAACTTTGCCCAGGGCCGGGTCACTGATCATCGGGTCAACCTTACCCTTTATTCCCTTGACGAGATCCTCGCGGGTGGCGTTGAAGCGGTGATCGAACCGTTGCTCGCCGAATACCAGGCTGATCAATTAGCGGCAATAGGTGAATAAATGACCATCATCGCCAGCCTGCTGCGAGCCGCCGACCTGCCAGACTCGCCCACCGCGCGCCTGGATGTGGAGCTTTTGCTGGCGGCTGCCTTGGGTAAATCCCGCAGCTACTTGCATACCTGGCCGGAAAAAATCGTCAGCAGTGAAGACGCGCTGACCTTCGCCGGTTACCTGCAGCGCCGCCGTAGCGGTGAGCCAGTGGCGTACATCCTTGGCCAGCAAGGCTTCTGGAAACTGGACCTGGAGGTCGCGCCCCACACGTTGATCCCGCGTCCGGAAACCGAACTGTTGGTGGAAGCCGCTCTGGAACTGCTGCCGGCCACACCGGTCAAGGTCCTTGACCTGGGCACTGGCAGCGGCGCCATTGCCCTGGCCTTGGCCAGCGAGCGTCCGGCCTGGCAAGTCACTGCCGTTGACCGGGTGTTGGAAGCCGTCGCCCTGGCCGAACGCAATCGCCAGCGCCTGCATCTGAAGAACGCCACGGTGTTGAACAGCCATTGGTTCAGTGCCCTGCAAGGCCTGGCTTACGACCTGATCATCAGCAATCCACCGTATATCGCCGATAACGATCCACACCTGGTTGCTGGCGATGTGCGCTTTGAGCCCGCCAGCGCGCTGGTGGCGGGCCACGATGGTCTGGACGACTTGCGGCTGATCATCCAAGCGTCACCGGCTCACTTGAATGCCGGTGGTTGGCTGTTGCTTGAGCACGGTTACGATCAAGCAGCCGCTGTGCGTGACCTGTTGCTGAGCCAAGGTTTTGAAGAGGTGCACAGCCGCATCGACCTTGGCGACCACGAGCGCATCACTTTGGGGCGCCGGCCGTGCTGACCGATCAGGAGCTGTTGCGCTATAGCCGGCAGATTCTGTTGCAGCATGTCGACATCGAAGGTCAGTTGCGCCTGAAAAACAGCCGCGCCCTGATCATCGGCCTCGGCGGCTTGGGTGCGCCGGTCGCACTGTATTTGGCGGCGGCGGGTGTGGGGCAATTGCATCTGGCGGACTTCGACACAGTCGACCTGACCAACCTGCAACGCCAGATCATCCATGACACCGACAGCGTCGGGCAGACCAAGGTCGATTCGGCCATCCGCCGCCTGACAGCAATCAACCCTGACATCACCTTGCTTGCCCATCGTACAGCGCTGGATGCTGACTCACTGACGGCGGCGGTGGCGAATGTGGACGTGGTGCTCGATTGCAGCGACAACTTCTCCACCCGCGAGGCGGTCAATGCTGCCTGCATCGCGGCGGGTAAGCCATTGATCAGTGGCGCGGCCATTCGGCTTGAGGGGCAGTTGTCGGTGTTCGACCCGCGTCGCGCCGACAGTCCGTGCTACCACTGTTTATATGGGCACGGCAGTGACACCGAACTGACTTGCAGCGAAGCCGGTGTGGTCGGGCCGTTGGTGGGGCTGGTCGGTAGCCTGCAAGCGCTGGAAGCGTTGAAGTTGCTGGCGGGTTTTGGTGAGCCGTTGGTGGGGCGTTTATTGCTGATCGATGCCTTGACCACGCGGTTTCGCGAACTGCGGGTCAAGCGCGATCCGGGTTGCAGCGTGTGTGGGACTCAGCATGGATAAAGGCGCGCCCATCGGTGTGTTCGATTCCGGTATCGGTGGCTTGACGGTATTGGATGAAATCCAACAGTTGTTGCCTCATGAGTCGCTGCTGTACGTGGCGGACTGTGGGCATATCCCCTACGGGGAGAAAACCTCGCAGTTCATTCTTGAGCGTTCCCGAAGGGTGGCCGAGTTCTTTCGCGAGCGCGGCGCCAAGGCGTTTGTGATCGCCTGCAACACCGCGACCGTAGCTGCGGTCGCTGATCTGCGCCAAGACTACCCCGACTGGCCGCTGGTCGGTATGGAGCCGGCAGTCAAGCCCGCGGCCGCCGCTACTCGCAGCGGCGTGGTCGGTGTGCTTGCCACCACCGGTACTCTGCAAAGCGCCAAGTTCGCCGCCTTGCTCGACCGCTTCGCCACTGATGTGCGGGTGATTACCCAACCCTGCCCTGGGTTGGTGGAGTTGATCGAAACCGGCGACCTCGGCAGCCCTGCGCTGCGCAAGATGTTGCAGGGCTACGTCGAACCGCTGCTCAGTGCCGGTTGCGACACCATTATTCTCGGCTGCACCCACTATCCCTTCCTCAAGCCACTGCTGGCACAGATGCTCCCGCCCAGCATCATCCTGATTGACACGGGTGCTGCCGTCGCCCGCCAGCTCAAGCGATTGTTGGCCGAGCGCGAGTTACTGGCCGAGGGGAATCCAGAGCCTGCCCAGTTCTGGACCAGCGGCGACGCTGAGCATCTAAGAAATATCCTACCCATGCTATGGAAATATCCTGGCGTTGTGCGTAATTTTGGTTTGTGAAAAATTCGTCGAATTACGGCGTTTAGCAACTGAACTTCTGTCTTCACGCCAGTTTCAATAGCGAGTGAGCTTGTACAAAACCAAATAACTTCGTTGGGAAGGATGTTTCTTATGAAGCGTATGTTGTCTTTGGCTGCGATTGCGGCTGCTCTGGTGGGGTACTCTTTTTCAACGCAGGCCGCAGGGCTGGAGTTTGGGGTAGGCAGTACGCGCGATTCGAATATGACCTATCGCCTGGGCCTGACTTCCGACTGGGATAAAAGCTGGTGGCAGAGCGATACCGGCCGGCTGACCGGCTACTGGAGTGGCGCCTACACCTACTGGGACGGTGACAAGCGCGCCAGCGTGAGCAGCCTGTCGTTCTCACCGGTGTTTGTGTATGAGTTTGCCGGGGCATCGGTCAAGCCTTACATCGAGGCGGGGATCGGCGTGGCACTGTTCTCGCGCACTCGGGTTGAAGACAACAACCTCGGCCAGGCTTTCCAGTTCGAAGACCGTTTGGGCTTTGGCCTGCGCTTTGCCGGCGGGCATGAAGTGGGCATTCGCGCCACGCATTATTCCAACGCCGGTATCAGCAGCAATAACGATGGGGTAGAGAGCTACTCGCTGCACTACACCCTGCCGTTGTAATGCCCAAGCACACCGCCAACCAAATGTGGGAGCAGGCAAGCCAGCTCCCACAGGGAGTTACCGGTAAGCCGTCGCAATCCCCTGGCGCTCTTCGATGCATTCCGGCGCCCCCATCTCGAACTCCCGGCAAATCAGCGGTCGCCTTTCGTAGATCGTGCACATCATCGTGTCCCGATCCAGCGCCGCACACCAACCGTCGTCCAGGCGCAGCATCACTTCGCCGCCCCAGTCGTCGGTATCGATAAAGCGCTCCGGCACGCCCGTGTCGGTGATCAGCATGACTTCCAGCTGGCAGCAGCAGGCCGCGCACGTCGAGCAGGTGACGGCGGGTTCGGTGATCTGGGTGTGGGGGATGGTGGTCATAGGCGCGCAGTGTAAGGCAAGCGCGTGATGTGCGTGTGAATGCTCTGACGGACGTCAGTGCCCCAGTTGCCGATTCACTGGTCGTCCTTCTGTGGCGGTGGGCTGCGCAGCTTGCGTTTTCCGATGATCAGTTGAGCACGGTTGGGCTGCTTTGACAGTGGCCACAAGGTGGCGATGAACAATGCGGGAAATGCGATTTCCAGAGGCCGGTTGGCAAGCTTGGCGTAGATGTACTTCGCCGCCTTGTTCGCGGACCAGTTCAAGGGCATCGGGACATCATTGAGTTCGGTCAGCGGTGCGTCGACAAAGCCCGGGCTGATCACTGTGACGTCGATAGACTCCGGCGACAAGCTGTCGTGCAGGGCTTCGAACAGGTAGCGCAAGCCAACCTTGGACGCGCCATAGGCCTCGGCGCGGGGCATTGGCAGGTAGGTCACCGCGCTGGTCACGCCCACCAAGTGCGGGTTCAGCCCTTTGCGCAGTAGGGGCAGAGCGGCTTCGATGCAGTAACTGCTGGCCAGCAAATTGGTGCGCACCACGTGTTCGATGATCGACGAATCGAACTGTCTGGCGTCGACGTATTCACAGGTGCCGGCGTTGAGGATCACCGTATCCAACGACCCCCATTCCGCGGCGATGTGCTCGCTGATTTCGCGCACGGTCTGGCTGTTGGTCAGGTTGCCGGCCACCACCAGCACTTGCCCTGGATACCGTTGGGCGAGTGATTCCAGTGGGTCTTTGGTTCGCGAGCTGAGAGCCACGTGGGCACCGCTGTTGAGCAGCTCCACGGCCAGCGCCGCGCCGATACCACTGCTGGCACCGGTCAGCCAATAACGACGAAAGTCACTCATGTTCGGCAACCTCCTGGCGTGATGGCAAGCCGCGAAACGCGGCCAGTGCGCGTTCACGAGATTGCTTCAGGTCGACGATCGCGCGCGGGTAATCGGCTAGGCCAAACAGGCCGCCGACTGTTTCGGGGTTGTGCACCTGTTTTTTATTCAGCGTGGCCAGCTCCGGCAGCCAGCGCTTGATGAACACGCCTTCGCTGTCGAACTTTTCCGATTGGCTCAACGGGCTGAAAATCCGGAAGTACGGTGCCGAGTCGGTGCCGGTGGAGGCGCTCCATTGCCAGCCGCCGTTGTTGGCGGCCAGGTCGCCGTCGATCAGGTGGCGCATAAAGAAGCGCTCGCCTTCACGCCAGTCGATCAGCAGGTTCTTGGTCAGGAACATCGCCACCACCATGCGCAGGCGGTTGTGCATCCAGCCGGTTTCCAGCAGTTGGCGCATGGCGGCGTCGATGATCGGCAGGCCGGTACGGGCTTGTTGCCAGGCGGCGAGTTCCTTGGGGGCGTGGCGCCAGGCTACCGCTTCGGTCTCGGGGCGGAACGCACGGTGCCGAGAGACTCGTGGGTAGCCGACCAGGATGTGTTTGTAGAACTCGCGCCACAACAATTCGTTGATCCAGGTGATGGCGCCCACGTCACCACTTTCGAACTCACCCTGGTTGGTTTGCAGCGCAGCATGCAAGCATTGGCGCGGCGAAACCACGCCAGCGGCGAGGTAGGCGGACAGTTGGCTGGTGCCGGGCTTGGCCGGGTAATCGCGTTCGTCTTTGTAGTCGCTGATCTGCTGATCGGCGAAAGCTTCCAGTCGGCGACGGGCTTCGTCTTCACCGGCCGGCCAGAGGTCGCGCAAGGTTTCGCTGGGCGGCTCGAAGCCTTCAACGCTGGTCGGCACCGCGTCACTGTTGAACATGAGCGGGGCCTGGGCTTTTGGCGTCGCGACGAGGGCTGGCAAGGCACTGTGCAGGCGGGTGTAGCAGACTTTGCGGAACTGGCTGAACACCTGGAAGTAGCTGCCGGTCTTGGTCAGCACGCTGCCAGGCTGGAAGAGTAGCTGGTCGAGGTAACTGTGGAAGGTCACGCCGTCAGCTTCCAAGGCCTTGGCCACTGCTGCATCGCGGCGGCTTTCGTGGATACCGTATTCCTGGTTGACGTGCACCGACGTGACCAACATTTCCCGGCACAGGGTGCTCAACACGCCCGGGACCTCGTCCCAGGTCTTGGCCGTACGGATCAGTAAGGGAATGTTCAGCTCGCCCAGCGCCTGGCTCAGATGCTGCAAATTGCGCAGCCAGAAGTCGACTTTGCACGGCGCGTCATCATGGGCCAGCCATTGTTCGGGCGTGATCAGGTAAATGGCCGCGGTCGGGCCTCGCTGGCACGCGGCGGCCAGGGCGGTGTTGTCGTGTAGGCGCAGGTCGGTGCGCAGCCAGATCAAATGCATTTAAACAATTCCACGCTGGATCAGTATCTGGTGAGCCGACAACGGGTCTTCGGCCACGGACAATTGCGAGGTGTCACGGGTTAATGCGGCCAACTCGGCGTGGTGGATGCATACCGTTGGTCCGGCAACCAGGATTGGGCAACGGGTTCCGCTCAGAAGTTTTGTGAGTGTCGGAAAATGCAGGGGCTTGCTCGAATACAGCAGCACCGCACGGGGTTGCAGGTGTTCAACGGCCAAAGCCAGTTCGCCGGCCGGCAGCGGCCAGTCAAACACTTCCACTGGGCAATCGGCGCTGCTGGCTAGCCAGGCGCAGAGCCACAGACACGGTTCCAGAGGCAGGTCGGATTGGTTGACCAGCAGCAGCGGCGCACCCTGGAGTTGGCGATTGTTGTGATAGATGCGCGCGCCGAATTTGCTGCGCAGCCATGACAGGAAAAACACCCGCTCCATTTGTGCGCCGAACTGACCTTGCCACTTTTGTTCAAGCGCGTTGAGCAGCGGCATCATCAATTGCTCGCACAAAGTGCGTGGCGGGTAGAGCGCCATGGCCCGGTTGAAGGCTTCGTCGATTCGGCGCTCCGCCAGTTCGCTGATGGCGTGCATCAGCGTCTGGCGCAAAGCGTGCCACTCATTTTCGACGGTGTCGAGGTTGGATTGGATGGAGTCGATCAGGTTCTTCACCTGGCTGACCGGCACACCGCGGTTGAGCCAAGTGAGGATGGTATTGATCCGTTGCACATGCTCGGCGTTGAACAGCCGATGGCCCTTGGGTGTGCGTTGCGGCACGATCAGGCCGTAGCGGCGCTCCCAGGCTCGCAGGGTTATGGCGTTGACGCCGGTCTGGCGCGCCACTTCACGGATCGGCAACCAGCCGTTTTCCAGGGCTTGGGCGATATCTTCGCCGGGTTCGTCCAGCAGGGCGGCTTTCATGATGAGTTAGATCGCGTTACGCAGGCTGAGGTTTTCCGGGTGCGGTTGCAGGTACGCCTGCTGCGCTATGTAGCGGTCCGGGTGTTGGCGAAAGTGGTGCTTGAGCAGGGTGAGCGGCACCACCAGAGGCACGATGCCGTGGCGGTATTGGCCAATGATGGTTTGCATTTCCTGCTTGTCATCGGCGCTGATGACAAGCTTGAGGTAGCCGCTGATGTGTTGCAGCACGTTGGTGTGGGTGCCACGGGTGGCGCATTTCTTAAGGCCAGTCATCAGCTCGGTGAAATAGCAAGCGGCCAAGTCGTCGAGGGAGTCGCCTTTGGCAATGCTGCCCAACAGATGGCCGAGGCTTTTGTAGTGCGCCGGGCTGTGGGCCATTAGCAGGTATTTGTAGCGCGAGTGAAAAGCCAGCAGGCGGTGGCGAGTGAGACCGTCGGCCAACAGCTGTTGCCAGCTGGCGTAGACGAAGACGCGGGTCAGGAAGTTTTCCCGCAGCACCGGGTCATTCAGGCGGCCGTCCTCTTCCACTGGCAGGTTGGGATGGCGTGCGCAAAATGCCTGGGCATAAATGCCGCGTCCGCCACCATCGATGGGGGTGCCGTTGTCACGGTAGACCTTGACCCGTTCCAGCCCACACGACGGCGACTTCTGCATAAAGATGTAGCCACACAGGTCGGTATGATCTTTGGCCATTTGCAGGCCGTAATCGTCGAGCGGCTGGGTGACATTGAGTTCGCGGCGTACGGTGCCGACGGCTTGTGGCTGGTTCGGGTCGCCCACCAGTCGAATCGGTTCGCGGGGGATGCCTAGGCCGATCGCAACTTCGGGGCACAGCGGTACAAAATCGAAATACTCGGCGAGGGTCTGGCTGCACAACAGGGATTGTTTGTGTCCGCCGTTGAAGCGAACGTTCTCGCCTAGCAGGCAGGCGCTGATGGCGATCTTTGGTTTTGCGGTGCAGGACATGACCAAACCTCTGCGAAATTCCTATACAAAGTAAAAAATCTGTACAATTAATTTCATCATAGGTTCTATGCTGTACAAGTCAAATAACTTGTACAGGTATTTTCAGTGCGTGCTACGACAGGTGTTCAATCAACCGCCGCGCCGCTTCCTGGCCGCTGAGCCAAGCGCCTTCCACCCGGCCCGACAGGCACCAGTCACCGCACACATACAAGCCGAGGTCGGCATCGGCTAACACGCCGAACTCATGGCTGCTGGACGGTCGGGCATACAGCCAGCGATGCGCCAGGCTGAACGAAGGTGCGGGCATGCTGCTGTGCAGCAGTTCGGCGAACGCGCCGTGCAAGTGCTCGATCACGGCTTCCTTGGGCAAGTCCAGGTGGGCCTTGCTCCACGCGCTGGTGGCGTGCAGCACCCAGGTGTCGAGGGTGGTGTCGCGTCCTGGTTTGCTGCGGTTGCGCGCCAGCCAGTCGAGAGGACTGTCTTGCACGAAGCAGCCTTCCATCGGTGTATCCAGAGGCGTGTCGAAGGCCAGGGCGATGGCCCAGGTCGGGTCCATTTTCACCCCGGCGGCGGCGCTTGCCAGCTTAGGCGCGGCAGCCAGCAGGGCGGTGGCTTGGGGGGCTGGCGTAGCGATCACCACGTGACTGAATGGGCCGTGGTTGTCGCCATCGGCGTCCAGCAGGTTCCAGTGTTGTTTGCCCTGGAACACTTCGGTGATGCGGCAACCGAACTCCACCGGCAAGTCGTCGAGCAGCGCGCGGGTGATGGCGCTCATGCGCGGCGTGCCGACCCAGCGTATCTGTTCATCGGGAGAGGGGCTGAGCTGGCCGGACTTGAAGTTGTACAGCTGCGGCTTCCACTGTTCGGCCCAGCCGTTGCTTTGCCAGCGCTGTACTTCGTTGACGAAGCGCCGGTCGCGGGCGGTGAAGTATTGCGCGCCCATGTCCAGTGAGCCGGCATCGCTGTGCTTGCTGGACATACGGCCGCCGCTGCCGCGGCTTTTATCGAAGAGTTGTACGGTGTGCCCCGCGTCTTGCAACGCTCGAGCGGCGGAGAGACCGGCGATGCCGGTGCCGATGATCGCGATGGGAACAGTCATAGGAGGCCTCGTTTACCGTTGGGTACAGCCTACGCCGACACCAATAGCTGTACAATATTGTTTTTTGGTATAAGTTTTGGCGTACCTGTTCTTACGGCGTAACCTAAGGTTAAGACTGAGCCCTGAACAAACCAAAGTTACGCCCGATTACAAATGATCCCTGCATACAAAATAGACCAGTGGCGGGCGGCAAACGTTACATAAGGAGCGTCCTATGCATATTTTGCTGACCGGCGGTACTGGTTTGATCGGTCGCCAACTCTGCCGTTATTGGCTCGCCCGAGGCCATCGCCTGACCGTGTGGAGCCGTGACCCGGAACAGGTCGCCAAGGTCTGTGGCGATCAAGTGTTGGGTGTCGCTCGCCTGCAAGAGGTTATCGGCGTGGTGGACGCGGTCATTAACCTGGCCGGTGCGCCCATCGCTGATCGTCCGTGGACCAAAAAGCGCAAGGCGCTGCTGTGGAGCAGCCGTATCAGTCTCACTGAAACCTTGCTGGCGTGGATGGAAAGCCTTGAGCAGAAACCGGCCGTGCTGATTTCCGGTTCCGCCGTCGGCTGGTATGGCGACGGCGGCGAACGCGAGCTGACTGAAGCCTGCGGCCCGGTGCAGGATGATTTCCCCAGCCAACTGTGTATCGCCTGGGAAGAAACCGCACTGCGCGCCGAAGCGTTGGGTATACGTGTGGTGCTGGTGCGCACCGGCCTGGTGCTGGCTGCCGAGGGCGGCTTTTTGTCGCGGCTGTTGCTGCCCTTCAAGCTGGCGTTGGGCGGGCCGATCGGCGATGGTCGGCAGTGGATGCCGTGGGTGCATATAAAAGATCAAATCGCCCTGATTGATTTTCTTCTGCACAAGCCTGACGCCAGCGGTCCTTATAATGCGTGCGCGCCTTGCCCGGTGCGTAACCGCGAATTTGCCAAGACCCTGGGCCAGGTGTTGCACCGGCCCGCGTTCATGCCGATGCCGGCCTTGGCGTTGAAGGTTGGCTTGGGTGAGTTGTCCGGGTTGTTGCTGGGCGGGCAGAAGGCCGTTCCCGAGCGGCTGCTGGCCGCTGGTTTCACTTTTCAGTTCACTGAGTTGCACGCGGCCCTGGAAGACTTGTCCAGCCGCCTCTAGAGATAGGATGTTGCATGACGGATCACGCGTTGTTACTGGTCAACCTGGGTTCACCGGCGTCCACTTCGGTGGCCGATGTGCGCAGCTACCTCAATCAGTTCCTGATGGACCCTTATGTGATCGATCTGCCGTGGCCAGTACGACGCTTGCTGGTGTCGCTGATCCTGATCAAGCGGCCCGAGCAGTCAGCCCATGCCTACGCCTCGATCTGGTGGGACGAGGGATCGCCGCTGGTGGTACTCAGCCGCCGCCTGCAGCAGCAGATGACCGCGCAATGGACCCAAGGCCCGGTCGAGTTGGCCATGCGTTATGGCGAGCCCTCCATTGAAAGTGTGCTGACTCGTCTGGCCGGCCAGGGCATTCGCAACGTCACATTGGCACCGCTGTATCCACAGTTCGCCGACAGTACCGTCACCACTGTGGTGGAAGAAGCACGGCGCGTGGTGCGGGACAAAAAGCTCGACCTGCGTTTCGCCATCCTGCAGCCCTTCTACGATCAACCCGAATACCTCGACGCGCTGGTCGCCAGTGCCAAACCGCATTTGCAGCAGGATTATGATCACTTGCTGTTCAGCTTCCACGGCCTGCCGGAGCGGCACCTGAAGAAACTCAACCCGAGCCATAGCTTTGATGGCGCGACGGATTGCTGCGCCAACGCGTCGCCCGAAGTGCGTGCCACTTGTTATCGCGGCCAGTGTTTCAGTGTGGCGCGGGATTTTGCCGCGCGGATGGGGCTGCCCGACGATAAGTGGTCGGTGGCTTTTCAATCGCGCCTGGGCCGGGCGAAGTGGATCGAACCCTACACCGAGGCTCGCCTGGAAACCCTGGCCCAACAGGGTGTGAAAAAGCTGTTGGTGATGTGCCCGGCCTTTGTCGCCGATTGCATCGAGACGCTCGAAGAAATCGGCGATCGCGGCTTGGAACAATTCCGCGAAGCGGGGGGCGAGGAGCTGGTGTTGGTGCCGTGCCTGAATGACGACCCGCAGTGGGCGGCGGCGCTCAATGCCTTGTGTGAAAGAGCGCCGGCAACCTTGTAATCAAGCCGAGTGAGATTTAAATGTGGGAGGGGGCTTGCTCCTGATCGTGGTGTGTCAGTCACTGGATATATGACAGATGCACTGCAATCGGGAGCAAGCCCTCTCCCACATGTCTACTGAGCCCACTTGGAGTTGAGGGTGTTACTCGTGGTGGGGTTCGCCGAGGAAGGTCAGCGAGGTGAACAGGCCACGCGTCGCCACGTCGGCATTGTCTTTAAGCGGCACCTCTACCTGCGCAGAAATCACATTCAAGCCTTCATTGCGCACCAGTACCTGAGCACGGCCATCTTTATCGGTCTCGGTACTCAAGGTGTTCGGCGCATTACGGTAATCGCCAATCAATTTGACTCCCGCCGCAGGCTTCCCATCCAGCAGCACTCGCACCGGCAGTGACTTGCCCGGGCCGACCGTCAGCGGGTCGGCTTCTGGCAGGATCAGCAGTTTGAGGGCATCCAGCTTGGGCAGCTTGGCACCCGGTTCGTAGATCGCCAGGCTGTACTTGAAGGTTTGCGTCGACTCAATGGCCCCAGGCACTTGGGTGCGCCCTTTGTTGATCCATTTTTTATCCGCCGTTTGCGACCACATGCCGTTATCCAGCGCTACCGCCAGTATCGCCGGCGTTTTGAGTGGCTTGAGGCGTGCGTGGTCGTCGAGGCGTTCCACAGTTACCGGGATCATTTTGCCGCTGGCGTCGTATGCCCAGGCGCCGCTGATTTTCTGGGCCTTGAAGGCGTTGTCTTCGGCGCCATGGCCGTAGATCACTTCGATGTTGCCACGACGTTGTTCGGTCCACAGGCCGTGGGCCGATACCTGAGTGGCAAACAGCAGGCCAATCAATGCCAGGGGTTTGAGAGGGTGCATGGTGACGTCCTTTTACAGGTTAAGGGTCAAACTCAGGGTTAGATTGCGCGGCTCGCCGGGGCTGACCCAGTAGGAGCTGTAGGAGCGCTCGTAGTATTTTTCGTTGAACAGGTTGTTAAGGTTCAGGCCCACTGTGACTTGTTCGGTGGCCTTGTAATGGGCCAGCAAATCGACGGTGTGATAGGCCGGCAATTCAAAGCGGCTGCCCGCTTCGCCGGAGCGGTCACCGACATAGGTGAATGCCGCGCCCAGGTCTGAACCGCGTAACGCGCCATCCTGGAATTCATACACGCCCAGCAGGCTGCCGCTGTGCTTGGCCACGCCGAGAATCCGGCTGCCGGTCGGGATGGCTTTGTCACCTTTGGTGACTTCGGCATCGATATAGGCGAAGGCCCCGATCACTCGAACGGCGTCGGTCACTTGCCCGCTTACTTGCAGGTCAAAACCCTGGCTGCGGGCTTTGCCCATGGCGCGGTTGGTATCGGTGGCCGGGTCCAGGGCCAGGAC
>NZ_JBOICG010000401.1:0-9789 GCF_050739995.1 Pseudomonas sp.
CGCTCTGGCCGCGCACGGCCTTGAAGTCGAAATAATCGACATCACTGGCGTTATCGAGGTTACCGCTCACCTTGTTCATCGAGTCCGGCAGCACGAACGCGGTTTGCGGCGTGTCGTTGGGCTCGAAGGCGTCGATATTGGTGTCCACCGCCACGCCGAAACTGAACTGCGCGTTGTTCGCCGTCTTGGCCAGCATGAACCAGTAGTAGTCACCGGCCGGCAGTACACCGTCCAGGTATTCATCGGCATTGCCCGGGTTGTCGGACGTCGCCACCAACAGCGGGTTGCCCTGGCCGTCATCCACGAACAGGCTCAGGGACATATCGGCGCCAGCACTCTGGTCGATCAACTGCACCACCGCCCGCGCGTTTTGCGGCAGGTTGAAGTGGTAAGTGAAATCCTGACCCGTCTGCACCTGGTCGATGGTGTAGAGCGTGTTGACATCCAGGGTCGGAAACAGCGGCACAAAGTCAGCAACCGCAGCACTTTTCAACTGAGCCTGGCCCGGCTTTTTCAACTCACCGACGACGGTGTTGAACGGTGCCGGCTTGACGCTCTTGGTGATCGCCTTGGCCTTGCCCTTCATGGCATCCAGCAGTTTTTGCCGAAGCTCGGCCGAAACCGGCACCGCCTCGATCTTGCCGCCAGGTTTCAGCGCATCAAGGACGGCTTGGTTGACCGTGCCAGGGGTGAGTTTTGGAAGGGTTTGCTCGGCCAGGGCAGAGGCCGAAGTGAAGCAGGCAGCCATCATGGCCGCGCCCAGGATCAGGGCTTTTTTCGATTTCATTTTTTATCCATCCATAGTTAAAAAATTGAAGCTCAGGTGACGGGTGACGTCCTGTCACCTGGGATGGACTGTAGGATATTACTGTATATATGTACAGCTTTTTTCAAGGCTACGTAAGAATTTTCCCTTCTGACACACGGGGCTCATTTTTCCTGGGCGTCATTTGAGTCTTTTCACCGCCGTTTTGAATGCAACGAACAGACCATTAGTTCGGTATTGGAATTTCAACTTTAAGCCTCATGAAAAATCCTACCTACCAACTCCATACACCTTACAGCCATATCCCAACTTAATGGACTTCTAGAATATTTAACAATACTTAAATAAAAAACCTCCAAAAAAGCAATATCCCTCTATCAACCTTGCATGACTTACACCGAGTTAAGGAAGAACAAATGAAACTCATCCATAACAGATCCCAACTTGCACGACTGGGAATCCTCTTCTTGATGCTTCCAACAGCACATTTTTTCAACGGACCGGGCAACTACAAAATAAAAATAGCAATCTTGGCCACTTGCGCTTTTTTTATGCCCCTTACCTTAACACTAAAAGGTAACAACCCAAGGCTTCATCCTATGTTTTGCGCACTGCTCGGAGCTCTCTTTGCCGTGTCCACCCCTTTTGTATACGAGCACTTCTCGAACTGCCCTCAGGTGAAAAATATATTACCTTAGAAGACAAAAACCATCCCTCCAACTCCGAGCGGCTAATCGCCAATCATAACGATGAGAAACTCATGAACATCGGACAATACAGAGTATTAACTGCGCACCTCACCATAATGGCATTTATCAGCCCCATACTCCCCTTCATCAAGGGCCCCAACAAGCACGACATCAAAATGTCGATATTTGCCTTGATAGTCTTCCTGATGTGCCTCGCATTCAGGTTCGGTGAGGGTGATATGAAACCATCGCTTAAAAATTGCGTTATTGCTGGTCTTATTGCCGCACCCTGCGCCGTCTATATGCTCAATTTCATCGTCGGGATTATCTTAACCCTATGACCCTATGTTCATTTTTCAATACCCCCGTCATCTCCAAATACCCCACCCCACCCTCAAACCCCACCGGCCCTTCCCAGTACGGAATACTCAGGTTCATCCACGCCTTGGGGTTGAGGGCTTGCGGAGTGATGTCCAGCTGCTTTCCGGGAATTTTCAGCGACCAGCGCGTGGGAATCTCGCGGCCGTCGATGTGAGTGGTGGCCAGTGGTGTGAGCTGGATATCGGCGTTATGCAGGGTCTGGGTTTGGCCTTGAGGGCCGATCCAGGTACCGGTCAAGTAACCGCTGCCGTCGGTTTGCCGGACACGGAACAGCATCAACTGTTCGCCTCGGTCCAGGTGCAGGGAGAACCAGTCCCAACCGGTCTGGCTGGCGGCCAGGGGTTGGCTGCTCCATTCGCGGTCGAGCCAGGCGGGGCCGCTGACCTGGTAGGTTTTGCCGTCGAGTGTGACGCTGCCGTCTGCCGTGAAAAAGGGCTGGCTGTAGTAATACGAGGCTTGGCCCTGGTCGGATTTTCGGCTGTAGCCGTTGTCGCCTTGCAGCACCAGCGGCCGACTGCTGGTCAGGTGCAAGTCGTAGGCGAATTGCGCACCGCTGGCCTTGAGCTGCATGTCCGCCAACGCGTTTGCAACACCGGGGCGGGTGGCGAAGTTCCAGTCGTCGATCCAGGCATTGAACGGCACCGCCTGGGCGCCCGCCTGGCCGACGCCGCCGCGGGCATAACGTTCGGCAGCGTAGTGCCGAGTGGCGGAGGTGACGGCGGCGTGGCCAAGCCAGATCGTCGAGTCGTGCCAGCCCGGTTGGGGGGTGCCGGCTTTCAACGCGTTGCGAAACAGCGTCCATTGCACGCCGAAGACGTTGCCTTGGGCATCCTTGAGGTTGGCGGTGACGTACCACCACTCGATGCGAAAACCGGCATGGGGGCCGTGGTCCTCGGGAAAGCTGAAGACTTTGCCGGGCACCACTTGAGCAAAGTCCGCCGCATCGCTGCCCAAGCCGGCAAAGCTTTCTTCGGGCGCGGGCACTTTGTCGCACGCGCTTAGCAGCAGTAAGGCGGCCCACACCCAGGCTTTAATCTTCATGGGCGAATGTCCTCAGTAGGTCCGCCGGGCGGCTGCGATACAACTGCCACAGGGGCCAGGCCGACGCCAGCAGTGTGGCGAGCATCGCCAGCCCCAACAGTTGAGCGAGCTGCCCCGGAAACACCTGCAACGGCAGCCGCCAGCCGAACGCTTGCACATTGATCACCGCGTCCAGGCACCATGCCAGCAACAGCCCCAAGGGCAATGCCAGGATCAAGGTGAGCACCGCCAGCAACCAGGTCTGCCCCAGGTTGAGCAGCATCAGTTGCCGACGTGTCACCCCCAACGCCCACAACGGCGCGAGTTGACCGAGACGACTTTGGCTCTGGGTCAGCAAGCTGATGAACAACGCCACACCGGCGACACCGAGGGTGAGGCTGTTCAGCGCGGCGGTAGCGGCAAACGTGCGCTCGAAGACCTGGCTGGACCAGCCCTTGAGTTGCTGCTGATCGATGATACGGCTGTCTTCCAGGCCAAATTCGCGCTGCACCGCCTGCACCAATGGCGTCACGTTGTGAGGGCTCACGCGCAGGTTGAAGCGTGCCGGTGACAGCGTAGGCCAATGCGCCAACAGATGCTGTGAGTTGACCAGCAGGTGGCCTTTCGGGTTGCCGTAGTCGGCGTAGATGCCCACGACCTTGGGCGACCACAGGCCTTGCGGCGTGGAGATGTCGACAGGGTCGCCCAACTGCACCTTCAGGCGCCGCGCCAATTGCTCGCTGAGCATCAGGCTGTCGTCGTGCAACAAACGCTCCCAGGGTTCTCCTGCTGACTCCAGCAATGGCCAGTGCTGGCGATACGTCGGGTCATCGACCACACCGAACATATCCGCCGGCCAACCCTGCAACTGCACCGCCACTTGCCAGGTGGGCAGCACGGCCTGCACTAACGTCTGTTGCGCCAACCATGTCCCCAATTTTTCCGCCTGGGTCGGGTTTTGCGGGTTGATGTACAACTCGGCGGTCAGGCGTTGTTCCAGCCAGTGATTGAAGGTCTGGCGAAACCCTGAGGTCATGGAGCCCGCCCCGATGTTCGCCGCCAGGGCCAACAGTAACGCCATCAACGCGAGGCTCAAGGCCGGCAGCTGTTGGCGGCAATCGGCGAGGAACCATTGGCCCAGCACAGAACGGCTACGCCCCAGCACGGCCTTCAACAACCCATTGAGCAGCACCGGCAACCCCAGCGCGGCCCCCAGCAGCAAGGCCGCCATCAGCACAAAGCCGGCGGCCAGGCTATCCCCCAACCATAACGCCAGCAACGCGATCATCAGCACGATCGCCGCCACCCAACCCTGGCGTCGCAGCCAACGCCCATGGGCCTCGTGCCAGGCCTGGGCATTCGCCAGTGCCAAGAGCGGCAACCGCGCTGCCCGCCACAGGCTGTTGGCGCCGGCGAGCAAAGCACCAAACAGACTCAAGCCCAACCCGCTGAGCCACCACCCTGGACTCAAGCTCAACTGCCCCGCCACTTCGGCGCCATACAGGCCGCGCAAACTGGCAGCCACATCCGGCAGCAACAGGCTCGCCAGCAGGTAACCACTGGCGACGCCCAGCACACCGCCGAGCACTGACAGCACGCCAAGTTCCACCCCCAGGCCCAGGAGCAACATGCGTGCACTGACCCCACACGCGCGCAACGTGCGCAGCAGGCCACGACGCTGCTCAAGGGCCAGGCCAATGGCGGCGTGGACGATAAACAACCCCACCACAAAAGACAGAAAGCCCAGGGCGTCGAGGTTCAGGTGAAAGCTCTCGGTCAGGCGAGCGAGGTTGTTGTCTTCACCTTGCTTGAGTTGCAACGCGGCAGGTGGCGTGGGGTGAGTCGCGGCGAAGGTCTTGTCCAACAGCAAGCGCGACAGCCGTCCGGGCATCGCCAGCAGCGGTTGGGCAAAGCCGATATCGGTCAGCAGCGTGCCAGGAGCCATGTCCTGCTGGACCTGCAACGGCGGCAGGCTTTGCCCGCTGGCTGTCGGTGGCTGTGCGCCTTCGTGCAGCCCAAGCGCCTGTAACGTTTGCGGGGCGATCCAGGTGCGTCCCGGCGGGTCGAAGAAGGCGAGCATTTGTGCCTGGCTCAAGCGTTGTCCCGCCACGACGCCGCTGCCAGGCAACGACAATGGATCAATGCCCATCAATTGCAGGCGTTGATCTTCGTGCCCCTTGAGTACCACCCGCCCCTGCACCACCGGCGAAACCGGCCAGCCAGCCCGGCGCAGTTCGGCAAACAACGTTTGCGGGAAGCTGGCACCGTCCGGCGCACTCAAGCTGGCCTGGGGTTCGCCGCCGATCAGTTGGCTGGCGCGTGCATAGCTGTCCCGCGCCTGGCTGTTGAGGGCCTGCACACCGGTCAATAACGCAGTGGCCAGCCACAAGCCGGTCAGCACACTGAAGAACTGCACGGGATGACGCCGCCAATGGCTCAACAGTGCGCGCAACGTCCAATAAAACACCGCCATATCAGCGAGCGTCCGCCGGCAGGACGCGGCCGTGATGTAGCACCACCTGCTGGTCGAGCCGCGCAGCGATACGGGGGCTGTGGGTGACCATCAACAGGCTGGTAGGGCTGTCGCGCAACAGGTCCAACATCAGTTGCAAGACCTCGTCACTGGTGGCTTCGTCGAGGTTGCCGGTTGGCTCATCGGCCAGCAGCAAACCCGGTCGTGAGGCCAGTGCACGTCCGACGGCCACCCGTTGCTGTTGGCCACCTGAAAGTTGTTCGGGATAGCGCTTGAGCAAATCGCCCAGGCCCAGGCGCTCCACCAACTGCGCCTGCCAATGCGGGTCGAAGCGCCCGGCCAGACGTGCCTGGAACGCCAGGTTGTCTTCCACGCGCAAACTGCCGATCAAGTTGAACTGCTGGAACACCAAGCCAATTTCGGTTCGACGCCAGTTCGCCAATTGCCCTTCATTCAGATGGTCGAGTTGTTGCTCACCTATCCGAATGCTTCCGCCATCCACACGATCAAGTCCGGCCACCAGGTGCAGCAACGTACTTTTTCCGCTCCCAGACTCGCCCATTAGCGCAAGGCTGCTACGCTCCCCCAGGTAGAGATCCACACCTGCCAGTACCGTCAGCGGTCCTTGGGGAGTGGCGTAGTTTTTGCGAACACCTTGCACCTGCAACATAAGAACGCTCGTTTGAAGGACTCCAAACGAGAATAACGGCTGCCTACATGCCCCACGCAAATTTTTCACATGGATTTCACCGCTTGCCCACCCTCGCCCCTTTAAATTGCCCACAAAGCGTCAATCGACGGCAACTTGTTAGTTGCCGCCAGCGACCCTTCTTACTATCCACATGTTCAGCTAAAAGACAGCAGCCCTGTGACAGGCTTTTGCACCACTACGGGCACCCGCCAATTAGTTGCGCCTGCTTTGTACAACACAACAATAGTGCCAATGGTGAACAGCGTGGCTGACATGACCCTGAGCAAACCCCAACCCAATGGGGCAATGTTGAAACGCTTGAAAAAATTCCGACTGCCACTGGCAGGGGTCGCCGTTATCGGCCTGCTCTTGGCTGGCTTTCTGCTTTGGCCCAAATCCCCCACAGACCTTGGCGTGGGTAATCGCCTGGTGACCTCCGGAGTCCTGGCCAGTTGGCGCAACGGTGACCTGATCGTGCTGGTACGCCATGAAGAGCGCTGTGATCGTTCCAGCAACCCTTGTTTCGGCCCGACCGATGGCCTGACGATCAACGGCACCCAGCAAGCCACCCAACTCGGCAAAGCCTTTACCACCCTGGGCATGGAGCGGACCGACGTACTCGCCAGCCCGACGACACGCACGGCCCAGACTTCGCAGTTCATGTTCGGCAAGACCGAGTTGTCACCCGGCCCCCTGGCCATTTGCGGTGAAGCCATGGGTGAAGAAGTGCTCACCCATAAACACCCTGGCCGCAACTTGATGCTGATTACCCACAGCGCCTGCATGAGCGACTTCCAGACGGCGTTGGGCTACCCCCGCGCAGAGGCGGCCGAATACGGCAGCGCACTGTTCGTGCAGGTGTTGCCGAACGGCAAGCTCAAGGCGGTGGGCACGATGAAAACCCAGGAGTGGGCGGCGGCTCTGAAACAGCTTTAAACACACTTTTTTACATGTCGGCACCTGTCGTGTTCAGCCAAACGACAGCCCTGTTCTGGCATGTTTAAACGCGCCCGTTAGTTAAGGTCGTTATCCCTTTCTCCAATCGCTTAGTGAACTTAGTGATGCTTTGCTCTATGAATTCATTACACTCATTGCCCCCCATTAAACGTCAAGGAGCGACGTGTTCATGACCCGGTTGAAACCCCTGCCCCTGCTGTTGCTCGGCTTTGCCATTTTCTTTTTGTTGCCGCTGGGCTTTCACGGCCTGTGGATTCCGGACGAAACCCGCTACGGCCAGGTGAGCCAGGAAATGCTCATGAGCGGCAACTGGGTATCGCCGCACTTCATGGGAGTGCGTTATTTCGAAAAACCGGCCGGCGGTTATTGGCTGATTGCCCTCGGCCAGGCGGTGTTTGGCGAAAACCTGTTTGGTGTGCGTATCGCCTCGGTTATCACCTCGGGCCTGAGTGTGTTGCTGGCCTACTTGATCGCCCGTCGCTTGTGGAACGACCCACGCAAGAGCTTCGCCTGCGCACTGCTGTACATGAGCTTTGGCCTGGTCGCCGGCCAAGCGGGTTATTCCAACCTCGATCCCCAATTCACGTTCTGGGTCAACCTGAGCTTGGTGGCGCTGTGGTTTGCCTTGGACAACCGCACGACCCGCGGGCGGCTGGGCGCCTGGGCGTTGCTGGGCGTCGCCTGTGGCATGGGTTTCTTGACCAAAGGTTTCCTGGCGTGGCTGTTGCCGGTGCTGATCGCCGTGCCTTACCTGCTGTGGCAGCGCCGCGTGGGCGAGCTATTGCGCTATGGCCCGTTGGCGGTGCTGGTCGCCGCGCTGGTGTGCTTGCCGTGGGTGTTGGCGGTTCACTTGCAGGAACCTGACTTCTGGCGTTTCTTCTTCTGGCACGAGCACATCCGCCGCTTCGCCGCCGACAATGCCCAACATGCACGGCCAATCTGGTTCTTCCTGCCGATCATGGTGGTGGCGTGCCTGCCTTGGTCGGCACTGTTGCCGGCGACCCTGATCAAGACCTGGAACGAAAAAGGCCAGCCGGCGATTGCCTTTCTCGCCTTGTGGATGTTGTTGCCACTGGCCTTCTTCAGCATGAGCAAGGGCAAGCTGCCGACCTACATCATGCCGTGCCTGCTGCCCCTGGCCTTGCTGATGGGCCACGCCTTGATCGACCTCGTCAAGCAAGGCAAGACACGCTCGATCCTGGTCAACGGCGTCGTCAACTTCCTGATCGGCCTGACAGCGATGGTGGTGCTGATCTACCTGCAAATCAGCAACCCGGTGTACGGCAATAGCCACGCCGAGATGTTCAGCCTGTCCCTGACGTTTATCGTGCTGCTAGGCTGGATTCTGGCCAACCTGCTGCAAGTGGTTCGCCCGCTGACCTTGTGGGCAATGCCGGCCCTGGGCATCGGTTTGCTGGTGGCGCTGTTGCCGGCGGGCATGCCGGCGATGATCACGGATAACGAAATGCCCGATCAGTTCGTGGCCGAGCATCTGGATGAATTGCAACAAACCCATGCTTTGCTGAGCAACGAACTGGGCTCGGCTTCCGCGTTGTCGTGGCGCTTGCGTCGCCCGGAAGTGGCGTTTTATGACACCGAAGGCGAGTTGCGCTATGGCCTGCAATATCCCGATTCGGAACACCGCAAGGTCGGCCTGGACAACGTCCAGACCTGGCTGGTCGATGCGCGCAAGCAAGGCTCGGTCGGCGTGCTGATGCGGGTCAAGAGCACCAGTGAACATCTCGAGGAAGGGCAGTTGCCACCGGGTGGCAAGCGTTATCGCAAGGGTGACCTGCTGCTGATCGTGTACCCACAACAACCTTAATGCAGCGCCTGCCACAGGAAGAACCCATGAGTTTCTGGAAAACCGAACGTGGCGCGCTGGTGCTGCTGCTGAGCGTCTCCGCCCTGCTCCTGCTGTTGGGACTGGGCGCACGCGACCTGTGGGGGCCGGAAACCCGCTGGGCCAACATCACCCTGCAAATGCTGCAAAGCGGCGACTACTTCGATCCGTACCTCAAAGGCACGCCCTATTACGACAAGCCCCTGCCTTCCTACTGGCTGATCACTGGCTTTGCCAACCTGATGGGCGGCCTCGGCCCTTGGTCGTTGCGCCTGTCGTCGGTCATCTCCGCCTGGTTGAGCATCTGGCTGGTGTACCTGATCGGCGAACGCCTGTTCCGCAAGGGCACTGGCTTGATTGCCGGCTGGATGCTCGCCACCACCTTCTACTTCCTGTTCTGGGCCCGGGTGGCCACGGCGGATGTGCTGACGGTGTGCGGTGTGTTGGCGGCGGTCTGGTGGTACTGGCGCGGGCCGGATGACACGCGCCTGGGACGCTACACCGTATTTTTCCTGCTGCTGGCGGCCACCTCCCTGTTCAAAGGCCTGATCGGCTTTGTGCTGCCAGGCCTGGTGCTGTTGCCGCATCTGCTCAGTGAGCACCGCTACAAGCGCCACCTTAATCTGCGCCTGCTGATGGCCATGGTCATCGCCGGAGCGTTCTACGCCATTCCGTTTGTGCTGTCCCATCTGTATGGCGCGCCGACCTACGGCGCCAACGGTCTGGAGCTGGTGTTCCGGGAAAACGTGGTGCGCTTCTTCGACCCGTTCGACCATATGGGTCCGATCTACACTTACCTGATCTACCTGCCGGCCTACACCTTGCCCTGGGCGCCGTGCTGGGTGCTGGGCCTGTGGCTCGCCGTGCGGCATTGGCGCGACACCCCGCCCAACACCCGCTGGCTGGTGTGGGGGCTGGGCCTGCTGTTTGTGTTCTTCACCGCCAGTGGCAGCCGGCGCAGTTACTACG